>JBBQZD010000016.1:0-23428 GCA_038208045.1 Gemmatimonadales bacterium
AGCGCGTGGAGGATGAAGGCGGGGAGCTCCCGTCGGCGCTGCTCGATGAACCGACCGAAGCCGCGCTCATCGAGCTGCAGCGCCGCCATCAGCATCGGCCGCGCGGCGAACGGGAAGAGGCAGAGGGAGAGGAGATTGACCATGAACTGGTCGACCGAGATGCGGCGCATCAATCCGGCTCGCTCCCGCGTCTTGAGCTGCCGATCCAGAATCTGCTTGACCCGTGGCACGACGCCGTCGATCTCGACGCCGGACATTGCCTTGACGAACTGGAGAACACGCTCCGGGTGTTGGTTGATCTCGCTGATGACGTAGGCGGGCACGAAGGGGCTCCGCGAGAGCAGCTCCAGCTCGATCGCGACGACGCGGTCAACCTTGTCCTCGATCTCCGCATCGGAGGCGAGCACCTCCAGCACCGGCGGAAACAACCGCACCGCCACGCCCCGGAAGACCGCCTCGGCGAGCCGGGCCTTCGAGCGGAAGTAGTAGTGCAGGAGCGCCTGGTTGACGCCGGCTTCGGCGGCGATCTCTTGCATGCGCGCACCGGCGGTGCCGCGACGCACGAAGACCCGCCGGGCGGCATCGAGGATGCGCGATTCGGTGTCCGGTTCCGGCTCGGGGCCGGCGGGCGGAGGCGACGCGGGCCGTCCCCTCTGTTTCGCGAGTTTGCGTGTGCGCATATTGGCCATTTGATTTAACTAACTAATCAATCAACATACGCTCCGACTGCGCACGCGCAAGCCCCGGCGCGGGTCTTCGTGCACGCCCGCGTCACCGCTTGTGCACCAGCGCCCCCGCGACGACGTTGCTCCGGCAGGCCAACACACCAAGGAGAGTTCATCGTGTTCGTCCATGTTCCCCGGGTGAGACATCCGTTGCGCGCACTGCTGGCCATCGCGGTGCTTGGCGGGATCGCCGGGTTCGCACGTCCAGTCGCGCCGACCGGTCCGCAGACGGTCCAGGTCCGCGACTTCCCCTCCGCCTCGACGGTCACCGTTGTCGCCTGGTCCACCGCCGCGCCCACCTACGGCTTGCGCACCGCCATTCCGCGCAAGGGCGGCAGCTGGCGGTATCACTGGCTCTACGTCGCCACCAATGCCGTTTCCGAAGGCCGCGACATCACGAAGGCCACCGGCATGTCGCGCTCACTCCAGACCGAGATGAGCGTACGCGACGACCAGAACTGCCTCGCCGAAGTCTGCTCGCCCTCCGAGACGTTTCGCGCGCGCATTCCCGACGACCTGCTCCGGGCGAACCTCGACAACATCTCCGTGAAGTTCCTCACGGGCAGCGGTTCCGAGGTGACCTTCACCATCCGGCGCGAGCTGGCCGACGCCTACCTGGCCGCGGTCGACTCGGCGCGGACGGCGCTCGCTCGCCCCTAGCGGACGCGCCGACGACGCGCCGGCAACGCGCCGGCGCCGCACGCGCTCCGCATCGCGGTCACGCCGCCTTCCCACCAGGGCCCGCCCCCCATGACGACCCTCCGCCGCACGCTCGGCACCACCGACCTCACGCTGCTGGTCATCGGCAACGTCATCGGATCGGGCATCTTTCTCGTGCCGGCCACCGTGCTCCGACAGGCCGGCTCGGTGCGCGTGGCTCTGCTCGTCTGGCTGGCCGGCGGCATCCTCTCGCTCTTCGGCGCGCTCTCGTACGGCGAACTCGGCGCGATGGACAAAAGCTCGGGCGGACTGTACGCGTACATCCGCGACGCCTTCGGCCGCTTCCCGGCGTTCCTGTATGGATGGACGCTCTTCTTCGTCATCGGCGCGGGCACCATTGCCACGCTCGCGGTGGCCGCGGCCAACTACATGGGGCAGTTCGCCGACCTCACGCCGCGCGACAAGCAGTGGATCGCCGTCACGCTGATCGCCGTCATGGCGGTCGTCAACGTCCGTGGCACGCGCGGGAGCGCCTCGGTGCAGAACTGGGCCACGGGCATCAAGGTCGGCGCGATTGCGGTGATGAGCCTCATCCTGCTCGTCATGGGCACCGGGCACGGCACGACGGCCAGCGCGGCGCCGCTCGTCGCGAATCCCTCGCTGCTCGCAGCGGTCGGAACGGGCATGATCGCGGTGCTCTGGGCGTACGAGGGCTGGCAATACGTGACGTTCGCGGCGGGCGAGGCGCTGGATCCGCAGCGGTCGCTCCCGCGCGCCATCGCGCTGGGCACCGTGGCGCTCATCGGCATCTATCTGCTGGCCAACGTCGCCTATCTCGCCGCCCTCGGGCCGGAAGGAGTCGCCGCCTCCGACCGCGTGGCGGGCGACGCGACCGCCGCGGTGCTGGGCGCGTGGGCCGGCAAGGCCATCGCCTTCGCGATCGTCATCTCGATGTACAGCGCCGCGCACGCGACGGTCATCACGGCGCCGCGCGTCTACTACACGATGGCGCAGGACCGGATCTTCTTCACCCGACTCGCCGAGGTGCACCCGAAGTTCGGCACGCCCGCCTTTGCGATCGCCACGTCGTGTGCGTGGGCCGCGGTGCTCGCCTGGAGCGGCACGTTTGAGCAGCTGCTCACTTACGTCGTGTTCGTTGGGTGGATCTTCTACGCGCTCGGTGCGGCCAGTGTGCTCGTGCTGCGACGCACGCGTCCCGACGCCGAGCGGCCGTTCAGGGTGCCCGGCTATCCGTGGACGCCCATTCTCTTTGTGCTCGCCGCCATCGCGATCATCGGCAACACCATCGTGCAGCAACCGGCGCAGGCGGCCATCGGCCTCGGCGTCGTCTTTCTCGGGGCCCCCGCGTACTGGTTCTGGAACCGGCGGCGCGGCGTTGGCAATGACTGAGCGGCGCCAGCAACGGAACCTCCACGCGCTTCGTACCATCTGTATGCGATTCCCCACTTGGTCCCGCCGTCCACTTCTCCCGCGGGCGGTCATGTGCCACACGCTTCTCGCGGCGCTCGTCGCCTTCGGAACACTCGGCGTCATCCCGCTTGCCGCGCAGGGCGTCCCTCGCGGACGTGCGCCGCTGCCGTACGTGCCCGGCGCGACCTGGGAACACCGGTCTCCCGCCGCGATGCGGGTGGACAGCGCCAAACTCGCCGAGGCCATCGCCTTCGCCGTGAAGAACGAGGCGCGCGCGCCGCGCGACATGGAGGAGAGTCACTACCGCAGCTTCGGACGCGAGCCGTTCGGCCAGGGCATCGGCCCGTTCAAGCCGCGGGGCGAGCCCACGGGCGTGGTGCTGCGCGGCGGCTACGTGATCGCAAGCTGGGGCGAGCCCGACCGGGTGGACATGACGCATAGCGTCACCAAGAGCTTCCTCACCGCCACGGTCGGACTCGCCGTCGATCGCGGCCTGATCGGCTCGGTGCGCGACACCGTCTGGAAGTCGCAGGCGCCCACGTACGCGCTGCGGACTGCGGCCCCGTCCGAACCGGGCGCGCACTTCGGCGAGCCGATGTTTCTCGATCCGTGGAACACGCCGCACAACCGCACCATCATCTGGGATGACCTGCTGCGGCAGACGAGCGACTGGGAAGGAACGCTCTGGGGAAAGCCCGAGTGGGCCGACCGTCCGGCGCAGAATCCGGCGGAGTGGACCACGCGCGCACGCAAGCCCGCCGGGACGGCGTACGAGTACAACGACGTGCGGGTCAACGTGCTGGCGTTGGCGGCGACCAACATCTGGCGGCGGCCGCTCCCCGAAGTGCTCAGCGAGTACGTGATGCAGCCCATCGGTGCGTCGCGCACGTGGCGCTGGTACGGCTACGACAATGCGTGGATCACGCTCGACGGCCGGCCGGTGCAGGTCGTCAGCGGCGGCGGGCACTGGGGCGGCGGGATGTTCATCAACGCGTGGGACATGGCGCGCTTCGGGCTGCTCACGCAACGGCGCGGGGTGTGGGGCGAGCATCGCATCCTGTCCGAGGAGTGGGTGAGGCTTTCGCTCACGCCCACCGTCCCGCAGCCCACGTACGGATACGCCAACTGGTTCCTCAATACCGATCGCAAGTGGATGCCGAGCGCGCCGGCCAGCGCGTTCGGGCATGTCGGCAATGGCACCAATCTCGTCTTCGTGGCACCCGAGCAGGACCTCGTCATCGTCGTGCGGTGGATCGAGAACGGCGCGATTGACGAGTTTCTGGCGAAAGTACTGGTGGCAGTCGGTCGCTGAGCGCCGCGGCGACCCGCGGCGTAGCGTCGCGTGCGACCTCGCGCCGTGCGGCCCGTGGGACTATTCCTGACGAGATGGACGAGAATGGCCGATTGAAGCGCGAATGCCAGTGTGCGATAATTGGTAACTGACATACCGCATTTATCGAAGGAGTGACAGCGCCTTGCGCAGGATCTCGCCCGCACCATTCGCTCTGCTGTTGCTCGCGCTCCCGGCTTTCGCCGTCGCCCAGTCCACCGCCGGCATACAACCGGTGCTGTCCGCGCGCGCGCGCGTCGAGTCGTGGGACTGGTTCGACGCGGGCCCGGAGGGACGGTACGACTACCTCGGCGTCACCGTGCGCGCCGGGCTCACGCAGCAGCGCGCACGCTTCGCATGGCGCGCCGAAGTGGCGATCCCGATGCTTTTCGGGCTCCCTGACGACGCCACGCTGCCGGGCAGCGCGGGGCAGCTCGGGGTCGGTGCCAGCTACTTCGCGGCGAGCGGCCGGGAGCGGAACGTCGTCAATGTGCTGCCACGCCAGCTCTGGATCCGTGTCGGGCGCCCGGCCGAAGGGCCGGCGCTGACCGTCGGTCGCCTCGATTTCAGCGACGGGGCCGAGCGAGTCCCCGGCGATAGGACGCTGGCCACGCTCCGCGCGCAGCGTATCGCCCAGCGGCTCGTCGGGACCTTCGGCTTCACGCACGTGCAGCGTTCGTTCGACGGCGCGCAGTTCGTGTTCAACGGACGCGGCCAGCAGTTCACCGCCGCCGCGCTCCGCCCGACGCCCGGGGCCTTTGCGGCGAATGGCAGCTCGGCCCTCGACGTCGACCTCGGCTACGCCGCGTGGTCGCGCGACGTTTCCATGGGCCAGACCAAGGGCGACATCCGGCTCTTCGGTCTCTACAGCGCCGATCATCGTGACGTGGTGCTGACCGACAGCCGGCCGCTGGCGGCGCGTCAGGCCGATCGTGGGCATGCCTCCGTGATGACATGGGGAGGACACTGGCTTCAGGTGACCCCGATGTCGGTCGGTCCGGTGGACCTGCTGGCGTGGGGCGTGGTGCAGCGCGGCACCTGGGGGGCGCTCGCTCAGCGCAGTGCCGCGCTGGCGCTCGAGGCAGGACTGCAGCCGGCCGGCGTGCGTGGGAAGCCATGGATTCGCGTGGGCGCGTTCCACGGCACGGGCGATCGCAACGCCTCTGATGCCAGGCACGAGACTTTTTATCAGGTGATTCCCACGCCGCGTGGCTACGCGCGGTTCCCCTTCTACAACCTGATGAATCGCGACGAGGTCTTCGCGCACCTGCTGCTCCGGCCGCATGCGCGCTGGACGGTGCAGTTCAACGTGCACGACCTGCGACTCTCGCAGGCGGCGGATCTGTGGTACCTCGGCGGGGGCGCCTTCGAGTCCTCGTCGTTCGGATTCGCCGGACGCCCGTCCGGCGGCTCGCGCGCGCTGGCGCGCGTCGCGGACGCGGCGGTCACCTATCTACCCACGCGCCGCTGGGCTCTCGAGCTGTACGCGGCCGCGGCGTCGGGCGGCCGCGTGATCGAATCGATCTATCCGGCCGGCGGGTCGGGACGCCTGCTGTTCGCCGAGAGCAGGTTCACGTGGTGAGCCCTTGGCGCGCAGGCCTGGGCGCACTGCCCGCGATCGCGGCCGTGGTACTCGGGCTCAGCGTGGGTCTCGGCGGATACACGTTCTTCGTCGCCCGCGGGGCCTCGTATCTGCGCAACGATCCTGCGGCCTGCGCCAATTGCCACGTGATGGGCGAACACCTGTCGGCCTGGGAAAAATCGAGCCACCGGGCCGTGGCAACGTGCAATGACTGCCATGTGCCGCATGATCTTGTCGGCAAGTATCTCACCAAGCTGTCACAGGGCGCCCGCCATTCCTGGGCGTTCACGAGCGGCCGATTCCCCGACCCGCTGCGCATCACCGCCACCGACCGCCGCGTCGTCGAGCGCAACTGCGTGCGCTGCCACAGCGCCCTCACGGCCACCATGCGATCCACCGACGACCGACACCACCCGGCAACCGACAGTTGCGTGCGCTGCCACGCCTCCGTTGGTCACTGGGTCCGCTGACGCACTCACCGGGATAGCCATCATGACTCAGCCTTCCATTGTTGCACGCCGCCTGCGCCGCGGGGCAGTTTCGCCCCGGCTGCTCCTCGCCCTCACCGTCGGCGCCGCGGTCGCGGCCGTCGGCATCGGCTGGCTCATCTCCGACGTGACCCGGAAGCAGGACGACGCGCTCAATCCGTTCTACCGCGTCGTGGAACTCGCGGATACGACCACGGATCCCGCCATCTGGGGAAAGAACTTCCCCATCCAGTACGATGCGTACCTCCGCACCGTGGACATGGTGCGCACGCGATACGGCGGAAGCGAGGCGGAACCCCGGACGCCCACCGCCTCCGATCCGCGCGATACCGTGTCCCGCTCACGCCTCGACGCGAACCCGCGCCTCCGGCAGATGTGGGCCGGCTATGCCTTTGCCAAGGACTTCCGCGAGGAGCGCGGGCATGCCTTCATGCTCACCGACCAGGAGTTCACCGAGCGGCAGCAAGTGGCGAAGCAGCCAGGCACGTGCATCAACTGCCATGCCTCCACCTACGCCGCGATGATACGGCTCGGGAATGGTGACCTCACCAAGGGATTCGAGGTCCTCAACAGCAAGCCGTATTTCGAGACGCGCAAGGAAGTGACCCACCCGGTGAGTTGCGTCGACTGCCACGATCCGAAGACCATGCAGTTGCGCATCACGCGGCCGGCGTTCATGGAGGGGATGCGCGCCTACAAGGCGTCGCTGGGCGTGAAGGACTACGATCCGAACCGCGACGCCACGCGGCAGGAAATGCGGTCGTACGTCTGCGGGCAGTGCCACGTGGAATACTATTTCAAGGGGCCCGAGAAGCGCCTGACCTTTCCCTGGGCCAACGGGCTGGCGGCCGACTCGATCCTCACGTTCTACCAGAAGGACGGCCACAAGGACTGGACGCACGCCGTGAGCGGCGCCCCGGTGCTGAAGGCGCAGCATCCGGAATTCGAGATGTACAACCAGGGCACGCACGCCCGCGCCGCGGTTGCCTGCGCCGACTGCCACATGCCCTACACCCGGGTGGGCGCGATGAAGGTAAGCGATCATCACGTCCGCAGCCCGATGCTGAACATCAACCGCGCCTGCCAGACCTGTCACAAGGCCTCCGAAGACGAGATGCGAGCTCGCGTGGAGACCATCCAGAGCCGCACGCACACGATGGCCGCGGTCGCCATGGATGCCGTGCTGGAGTTGACCAACGACATCGCCGCCGCGGTGCGCGCCGACTCCACGTTGCCGGCCATCGCCCGCGCGCGCGACGCCCAGCGGCAGGCCCAGTTCCTCCTCGACTTCGTGGAATCGGAAAACTCGATGGGCTTCCATGCGCCGCAGGAGGCCATGCGAGTGCTCGCGCTCTCCATCGAGCACACGCGCCGGGGACAGACCCTGCTTCGCGGGGGCCCGGCGCGGTAGGCCGCGTTGGAGCTGGGTGTCACGCGCCGCCTCGCGTGTGGGGGCGGCGTTGCGTATGCTCCCGTCCTGCACTGACGCACCGCACGTTTCCACGGAGGCTGCATGCCCACGAACATCCTGCGACGCCTGTCACTGCTCGCCCTCCTGCCCACGATGGCGCTCGCGCAGCGCGGGGGTGGCGGCGGCACCTCGGGCGGCGGCGACAACGTGCCGACCTTCGGGCGGAACCGCGGCGGTGACGTCGGCGGTCGGGGCTTCGCGATGCCGCGCGTGGCCGATCTCGAGGACCACACGCCGCTGGCGGTCGCGCTCGACAAGAAGAAGAAACTTGCGCTGTCCGACAGCCAGGTGACCGCCCTCAAGGATCTCGCGAAACAGCTGAAGGAGAAGAACGCGACTTTCTATGCCATGTGGGACTCCACCCGCGTCACCATGCGCGCGGCCAGTGCGGGTGCCATGGGCGGCAGCTTGCCGAGCGCGGCCGATCAGGAGCGGATGATGACGGCCCGCACCCACATGGTGGCGATTGCGCGCGCGCTGAAGGAAAACGACGACTGGGCACGCGCCGAGGCCCTCACGGTGCTCACGGACGAGCAGAAGCCGAAGGCCGAGGAGTTCTGGAAGGCGGACGCCGAGGAGTTCGGGCGCTCAATGCACGGCCCGGGCGGTGGCCCCGGTGGCCCCGGCGGACCGGGCGGCGGCCGGCCGCCCGGCGCCTGATCCGACACCACCATTAACACCAGCCAACCGGGCGTGACTAACAGACGCGCCCGGTTGCGTGTTTGAGGAGACGGATGCGAGAACCCACCCGCGAGACGGCGAACGACGCAGAGGAGACGGCGTTGGTCGGTCGCGCGCGGCGCGGCGATCCGGCGGCGTTCGACGCGCTCGTCCGTCGCCACCTCCCGGGTGCTCTCGTCGCCGCCGAGCGGCTGCTCGGGGACCGGAGTGATGCGGAAGACCTCGTGCAGGATGCATTCCTGCGCGCCCTCGACCGCCTGCCCCTGCTCGATCCCAACCGGCCGTTCGGGCCGTGGTTCTTCACGCTGTTGCGCAACCTGGGCATCAACCAGCTGCGCGCCAGGAAGGTGCGCCACACGGAGCCCGAGGCGCTCGACGCCGCGTCCTCCGACGCCCTGCCCGACGAGCAGTTGCTGAACAAGGAAGTGCGCGAACGGTTCGACGCGGCGCTGGCCGCGCTGCCGCCGCGCCAGCGGGAAATCGTGATGCTGTTCGACGTGGATGGATGGAAGGGCGTGGAGATCGCCGAACACCTCGGCCTCACGCCTGAGAATGTGCGGTGGCATCTGCACCAGGCCCGCAAGAGCCTGCGTGCCACGCTGGCTCCGCTGCAGGACTGAGGAACGCATGAACGACGACACCTTCGACGTCAACGACCCGGCCGTCCGGAGCGACCCCGCCCCCGACGCCACGCTGCATCGCCTGCTCCGCGAGGAGCGGCTGCGCGAGCGCATCGCCATCGCCGCGCGGCGCCAGCTGATGCGCGCCGCCCCGACCCAGTGGTATGGCTGGGTGGCCCGCTACGGGCGCGCCATCGTGCCCATCGGCGTGGCGGCCGCGGTGGTCGCCGCGGTGATCCTCAACCGTCAGGTGCGCAGCGACGCCGACGCCATGGCGCAGGCCGCGGCCAGCGCCGCAACCGCCACCGACCTGCGCGGCGCCGTCGCCGCAGGATCGCGGGCGGCCGTCACCGATGCGCTCGTCGGTCCCGACTCCGCGGAATTTCTCATTGCGATGGTGGTTCGATGACCGATCCACGCTCCACCAACCCGGCGGACGACTCGCCGCTCTCGCCGCTGCCCGCGCCGGCCCGCTCCACGCGGCTGCTCGCCGTCGGGGTGTTGCTCACCGTGCTCGCCGCCGGCGTCCTTGGCGGCATCGCCATCGACCGCACGGTCCTCAAGACCCGTCCCTTCGTGCGCAGCATGGCACGCGGCGACCACCGGGCGGCACCGCGGAGGCCCAGCGACATGCTCGGCGCCGAGCTCAAGCTCAGCGAGGACCAGCGCGTGCGCATCGACACGGTCATCGAACGCCAGTTGGCCGGCTACCGCGACATCCGCAAGTCGACGCAGCCCCGCATCGACTCGCTGATGGCGCAGACACGGCGCGGCCTCGATTCGATCCTGACGACGGCACAGCGTGCGCAGCTTGACTCGGCCCGCGCCAAGCGCGAAGCGGAAATGAAGAAGCGCTATCCGAACGGCGCGCCGCGTGGCGGTCCGGGCGGTGGTCCCGGGGAGTGGGGCCGCGGTCCCATGCGCGAGCCGTAACGACGCCCGTGCCTCGTTGCGGATCCGGTCCCATCCGCGTTCCCTGCCCACGTCCCGCCTCTTCCCCCGTCCGCGTCAAGCGTCCAAGCCGTGCGACTCCGCCAGCTCCTTGCCATCCTGCTCCTTGCGCTCGCGCCGCGATTGACCGCGGCGCAAGTCGGAAGCACCACGGACATTCTCACCGGGACGGTCCGCAACGCCGCGAACCGCCCGCTGACGGACGCGCGCGTGGAGGTCATGTCCATCGAGACTGGCACCACGCGCATCCGCACGACCAACGACAAGGGGCAGTACACGCTCCTCTTTCCGGACGGCGGCGGCCAGTATCGGGTGACGGTGCGCGCCATCGGGTTCGCGCCGGCGACGGTGAACGTGCTCCGCCTGTCCGACGAGGACCGTCTGGTCCAGGATTTTCGCCTCGCTCCCACCGCGGTGAGTCTCGGCGCCGTGCTCGTGCAGGCACGGCAGACGCCACGCCCAAGCGAGAACCAGCCGACGCCCGGCAGCACCGAGCGGGCGCTCTCGGGTGAGCAACTCCAGCGCCTGCCCATCGACGCGTCCGACCCCAACGCCGTCGCCGCGCTACAGCCCGGCGTGGTGGGGCTCGCCGGCAGCGACACGTCGTCCGCCGGCTTCAGCGTCGCCGGCCAGCGCGCCGATCAGAACCTCGTGACGCTCGATGGCCTCTCGTTCGGCGGCACCGTGCCGACCGAGGCGGTGCGCAGCACGCGCGTGATCACGAGCACGTACGACATCGCACGCGGCCAGTTCACGGGCGGCCAGGTGGCGACCACGACGCGCGGCGGCACCAACGACCTCGCCGGCTCGTTTTCGTACGCGCTGCGCGACCCGAGTCTCGCGTTCGCGACCGGCGACGAGGCGGGCGCCACCACCTTCACCGGCCAGTACACGCAGCACCAGGTCAGCGGCGGTCTCGGCGGACCAATCACACGGGACAACACCTTCTGGTTCGGCTCGTTCCAGCTGCGCCGGCGCATCGACCCGCTGCAATCACTGCTCGGCGCCGGCATCAAGACGCTCGACGCCCTCAACGTGCAGGCCGACTCGGCCGCCCGGTTCCTGGCGCTGCTCCAGCAGTACGGGCTGCCCCTGCGCAACGCGCTCGTGCCCGACGACCGCACGACGAACAACCTCACGAGCATCGTGCGCGTGGATCACCAGCTCACCGAGGCCCACTCGCTCTCGCTGCGCGCCAACCTGAGCGGCAGCATCCTCGACGGCTTCCGCAGCACGCCGCAGAGCGTGCCCACGCATGCCGGCGAGCAAAAGGGCAGCAGCGTCGGCGGCATGGCGACGGTGTCGTCGGTGATGGGCCAGTTCCTGAACGAGTTCAAGGGCTCGTACGGGCTCGACACGCGCGGAGCCAATCCGTACCTCCGCCTGCCGGAGGGCCGCGTGCTGGTCGGCAGCACGCTGGCCAGCGGACAGACCGGCTTTGCGAACCTGGACTTCGGCGGCAACGGCGCCCTGCCCAACGACAACCGGTCGAATCAGACGGAAGTGACCGACGAGCTGTCGTGGCTCTCCGGCGGAGGCAAGCATCGCTGGAAGCTGGGTGGATTGGTCAACCGCAGCGGCTTCACGACCACGGCGGGCGCCAACAGAAACGGGAACTTCCAGTTCCTGTCGCTTGGCGACCTCGCGGCCAATCATCCTAGCCAGTTCACGCGCTCGTTCGCGCCGGCGACGCGCTCGGGAGGCGCCGTCACGTCGGCCCTCTACTTCGGCGACATCTGGCGCCCCAGCCGGACCTTCCAGCTGACGTACGGCGTGCGCGGTGAAGGCAGCGCCATTGACGGGCAGCCCGCCTACAACGCCGACGTCGATGCGAAGTTCGGCCTGCGCACCAACCGCATTCCGTCGGACGTGCGCGTCAGCCCGCGCCTGGGCTTCACGCTGACGCTCGGCCTTCCGCCCGATACCGGGCGTCGCGGCAACCGCCCCAACCAACAGGGCGGCCAAGGTGGTGGTGGTTTCCCCGCCGGAGGATTCGCCGGTGGTGGTGGCGGTGGTGGGGCCGGTGGTGGGGGCGGACGTGGCGGGGCGAGCGGCGGCATGGGTGCCCTGCTCGGCGGCGCCGCGGGCACGCAAGCCCAGATTCCCCAACCGTGGATCATCCGCGGTGGCATCGGCGACTTCCGCGGACGCGCACCCACGCAGCTGTTCTCATCGGCCATCGACGCTACCGGCCTGCCGGGGGGCGAAACGCAGCTCGTCTGCGTTGGCGGCGCGGTGCCCGTTCCCGACTGGACCGCGTATCTCCAGAACCCCGCCTCCGTCCCCACGACCTGCGCAGACGGGTCGGGCCCCGGCGTGCCGCTGAGTCGCACCCGCCCCAACGTAACGGCCTTCGACGCCGACTTCGCCACGCCGCGTTCGGTGCGCGGATCCCTCGGCGTCTCGAAGCGCTTCAAGCAGCGCTACAATGGCAGTGTCGACGCGTCGTACTCGCTCGGCACCAGCCTGTACGGCGTCACCGACCTCAACTTGTCGGCGACACCAAAGTTCACGCTGGCGAACGAGGGCGGCCGACCCGTGTTCGTGCCCGCCAATACCATCATTCCGGTGTCGGGCGCCACGACGCTCGCCGCGTCGCGTGTCTACCCCGAATACGGCTACGTCTTCAAGGTGGCGTCACCGCTCGCGTCGCACACCGCGCAGGTGACGGCGACCCTCGGCGGCAGCTCACTGCGACAGCTCATCTGGAGCGTGTCGTACACCTTCATGCGCTCCACCGACCAGGCGTCGTTTTCCGGGGCGAATGCACAGGGCGGCTTCTCCTCGCCGACGACCGCCGGCGACCCGAACGTCATTCGCGTCAGCACCAGCGACCTCGAACGTCGGCACGGGGTCAATGGATCGCTCACCTGGCTCGCGCGCCCGTGGCTCGACGTCACCAGCATCCTGCGCGTGCAGTCGGGCCAGCCCTACACGCCGCGGGTGGGTGGCGACATCAACGGCGACGGCGCGCGCAACGACCGCGCGTACATCTTCAACCCCGCCGCGACGGCGGACACGGCCGTGGCCAACGGGATGCGGCGCCTGCTGGCCGGGACGCCCGTCCCCGCGCGCGAGTGTCTCGAGTCGCAGATGAACGCCGTGGCCGGGCGCAACAGTTGCCGCGCGCCATGGACCGCGTCGCTCGACCTGCAGCTCAACTTCCGTCCGCAGCTCGGGCCGACCATTGGCCGCCGCCTGCAGGTGCTCGTGGGCCTGGTCAATCCGCTTGCCGGGATCGACGAACTCGTGCACGGGGCCGACCGCCTGCGCGGCTGGGGCCAGCCGGCGTTTCCCGACAACACGCTGCTCTACGTGCGCGGCTTCGACCAGACCAGCAACGCATTCAAGTACACCGTCAACGAACGCTTCGGCAGCAACGCGCTGGCCCGCTCGGCGATGCGGAATCCCTTCCAGATTTCGCTGCAGGCCAAGATGCAGGTCGGCGTGGACCGCCAGCGCCAGATGCTCGAGAGCATGCTGAAGACCGATGCCGGCGCCTCGAGCGCCCGACCCGGCCTCGATCTTCGCACGATGGCTCGGCGCCTGGCGCCGAACCCGAGCGTGCCGCTGATGGACCTCAAGGGCGTCATCAAGCTCACGCCTGAGCAGGTGATGCAGATCAAGGCCATCGGGGACTCGCTCGACGCCAAGACGGATGAGCTCGTCAAGCGTCTCGAAACCGAGTTGCAGAAGCAGCTGAAGGCGGGCGGCGACATGCAGACGGTCTTCCCGAAGCTGCAGCCCCTGCTGCAGGAAGCACGCAACAACTACCTGACGGCGACGAAGGAACTCCAGAAGCTGCTGACGCCGGCGCAGTGGGCCGAGGTGCCCGAGTCGGTCAAGAATCCGACGCTTCGCCCGGGCGGCGCGCAGGGAGGTGCAGCGGGTGGCCGACGGCCGGATGGCGAGGGTGGAAGCGCAGGCGGAGGACGGCGGATTCCCTGAAGCCCGATGGTCGGTCGAGGATGATTGACCATGAATGGTCGAGAGATCCGGGCGCGACCGCCCGGCGCCTCCGATGCAACCGCGCCGCTGGTACCTTTGACCATCCGCCATCCGCCATCCGCCATCCGCCATCCGCCGTCCACCGTCTACCATCTCACTTCCATGCCCCTCGACCGCGCCGCCGCCCTCGACCTCGTCCACGAGTGGACCCCCAGCGAATCGCTCCGCAAGCACATGCTCGCCGTCGAAACGGTCATGCGTGCCTACGCGCGGCACCTCGGCGAGGAGGAGGAGGCGTGGGGCCTCGCCGGCCTGCTCCATGATTTCGACTACGAGCGTTATCCGAACGACGCGCACTCGGCCACCGAGGAGCATCCGTCCGCCGGCGTGCGCCACCTGCGCGCGCTCGGCATCTCGGACGAGATCTGCGATGCCATCATGGGGCACGCGGACTACACCAGCACCCCGCGCGTGACGCGCATGGCCAAGGCGCTCTTCGCGGTGGACGAGCTGGTGGGGCTGGTCACCGCCGCCACGTACGTGCGCCCGAGCAAGAGCATCCTCGACCTCGAGCCCTCCTCGGTGAAGAAGAAGCTGAAGGACAAGGGCTTCGCCCGCGGCGTCTCGCGCGACGACATCACCCTGGGGGCGGCGGAGTTCGGCGTGGAGCTCGAGCCGCACATCGCCTTCGTGGTCGAGGCCATGAAGGCGAATGCGGGGCCGCTTGGCCTGGCTGGATCGTAGGCCGGGCGGGGACTCAACGTTTCCCCCCAGCAGCCCGTCTCTTAGGTTGACTCTTGTGACGAGACGCGATGACTGCAATCGCCCTGCGTCCGGTGTTCGTCGCGCGCTCCGGCCCTTCCATTCGCCGCGTGACGACGCCTGACCGCCCCGACGACGAGAAAGGCCTCGTGCTGGCCGCGCAACGCGGCGAAGCAGCGGCATTCTCGGAACTGGTTCGCCGCCACCAGCGGCGGGCCTACGCCGTGGCGCGCGCCATCGTCATCACGCACGAGGACGCGGAAGACGCCGTGCAGGATGCTTTCCTGCATGCGTACCGCGCCCTGCACCGCTTCCTTCCCGATCAAGCCTTCGGCGCCTGGCTGCATCGCATCGTAGCCAACGCGTCGCTCGACATCACCCGCCGCCGCAAGGTGCGCGACGCCGATGAGCTCCCGGAGACCATCGCGTCGCCCTTTCGCGACCCGGCGGAGTCCGCCGAGCTGCGCGGCCTCCTGCGTGACGCGCTCGCACAGCTCCCCGTGCGCCAGCGCTCCGTCATCGTGCTGCACGATGTCGAGGGTTTCAAGCACGCCGAGATCGGTCAACTGCTAGGCATTCCCGAGGGGACGGCCCGTTCCGACCTGCATTACGCGCGGTCGGCGCTGCGCCGCCTCCTCAAACAGCTCCGGAGTCCCCAATGACCAACGACCAAACCCACCTGCGGCTCCTCGGCGACGACGACGACGACGACCGCGAACTCACCAACGCCCTGCGCGATCTCTACGCCGCCCCCGACACCGCGGGGTACTGGACCGCGCTCGAGCAGCGCATCATGGATCGCATTGCCCAGGGCGACGCGGCCGACACCTGGTGGTACGTCCCGACGCAGTGGACGCGCCTGGGGCTCATCGCGGCCGGCTTCGCCCTGATCGTCGCGGCCTCGCTCTTCCTGCGCGAGCGCGCCGAGATGCGCCAGATGGCGTTCGACACCGTCGTCGGCCAGCCCGCCGGCGGCCCGACCCTCGCCATCCGCGACGCCAAGACCGAACGACAGGCAACGCTCAACTACATCAACGGCCGCTAGGTCGCGCGGCACCTCCCTCTTCAGTCCACCCATGACGAGAACAAAAGGGCTGGTTCTGGCGTTCTACCTCGCGGCCGCCGTGGCCGGCGTGGCCATTGGCGTGGCCGTCGACCGCGTCGTGCTGCACGACGATCCCCCCCGGTACACCGCGACGGCCATGCGGGACCGGTTCGCGAAGGACCTCCGATTGACGGCTGACCAGCGCTCGGCCGTCGACAACATTCTCGACGCGCGCTTCCGGGCCGAGTCCGTGCTGGTCGTTCCGATCCGGCCCCGGCTCGACTCCGTGCGCACCGAGGCCCGACTCAAGATCTCGGCCGTACTCACGCCGGACCAGCAGCGCGTGTATGAACAAATGCAGCGGGACCAGAAAGCCCGCGCCCAGGAGAAGAAACAGTAATGAACCGGGCCCTCGCCCTCGTCTTCGCCGTCCCGTTCGCTCTCGCCGCCCAGCAGAATTCGCCGGACGGCGCGCGCCCCATCCCGCTGGATGAGGCCGTGCGCCTCGCCCAGCAGAACGCCCCCGCGGCCGTGCAGGCGCGCAATGCGCTGCGCACCAGCAGCGCCGCGGTGCGCTCGGCGTACGGCGCCTACATGCCGTCCCTGACCGTGAGCTCCTCGGGCTCCAGGTCGGGTGGCGAGACGTTCTTCCAGGGCCGGCTCGTGCCGTACAATGGATCGCCGTGGTCGTTCTCGCGCGGCTACTCCACCAGCCTCGAGCTCTTCGACGGCGGCCGCCGCTGGTACAACCTCAAGTCCGCCCAGGCCAACGTCGACGCCGCCGACGCCGGCGAGATCTCGCAGCGCTACAACGTCGCCCTGCAGGTGAAGCAGCAGTACTTCGCCGTGCTCGCGGCGCGCGAAAGCGAGAGCGCCGCGCAACGCCAGTTCGAGCAGGCATCCGAGCAGCTCAAGTCGTCCACGGCCAAGGTGCGCGCCGGCGCGGCGACCAAGAGCGACTCGCTGCGCAGCGCCATTCTCGTGGGCAACGCGCGGCTGGCCCTGCTCACCGCGGAGAACAACTTGCGCAGCGCCAATGCGGGGCTGACGCGGCTCGTCGGCGCCTCCGATGTCGTCACGGCGAGCCCGGCCGACACCGCCCAGACCGGACGCATCGTGCTCGACAGCGCCGCGCTCAACACCATGGCCATCACGGGCCCCGCGGTGATGCAGGCAGAGGCGGCGCTCGTCGCCGCCCGAGCCGCGAAGAAGGCGGCCAAGACCCCGTACATGCCGACGCTCAACTCGTCGTACAGCCTGAATGGCAACAACACCTCCGAGTCCTTCGACTTCGGCAGCGGCCGCATTCCCAAGCAGAACAGTCTCCGCCTGTCGCTCAACTTCCCGCTCTTCAACAACTTCACGCGCGAAGAAAACGTCACCCGCACGACGGTGGCGGAAGACAACGCGCTGGCCTCCCTGCGCGACGCCAAGCTCGCGCAGCAGCAGTCGCTCGTGCAGTTCCTCGGCGCGTTCCGCACCGCCGAGCAGCGCATGGCCATTCAGCTCGCCACCGTCGACGCGGCGGAGGAGGACCTGCGCGTGCAACAGCAGCGCTACAACCTCGGCGCCTCCGTCCTTCTCGACCTGCTGACCTCGCAGACGACGCTCGACCAGGCGCGTGCCGCGCTCATCCAGGCGCGCTACGACGCACGCATCGCCAAGGCCCAGGTCGAGGCCCTCGTCGGCCGCGACCTGAAGTAACCAGACACCGAATGACGCCCCTCTTGGAGCACCTCGTGAACCGCCGATTCCTGTTTGCCTTCGCCGCCGCGGCGTCGCTCCTCGCCTGTGGCAAGAAGGTCGAGAAGTCACTGCCCATCCCGACTGCCGTGGTCACGCGGCGCGACATCGTCGTCGACGCCACGTCCACGGCCATCATCGAGCCCATCAACGTCGTCGAGGTCAAGTCCAAGACGGCCTCGGGCCAAATCACGAAGATGACCGTCGAGGTCGGCTCGTACGTCAAGCCGGGCGACCTCATCGTCCAGATCGACACCCGCGACCTGACCAACGCCGCCAACCAGGCGCAGGCCGACTTCGACGCCGCCGAGGCCAAGCTGACCACCTCGGCCGCGCAGAAGAAGCGCTCGGACGACCTGTTCAAGCAGCGCATCATCACGGCGCAGGAAAACGAGACCGCCAACCTCGACTATGCCAACGCGCAGGCCGGCATGGTGCGTGCGCGCACGTCGCTCGATCTCGCGACGCAGCGCCTCGGCGATGCCACGGTGCGCGCCCCCGTCGAGGGCACCGTCATCGAGAAGACCGTGTCACTCGGCCAGGTCATCCAGGCCGGCACGTCGTCGGTAGGAGGCGGCTCGACCATCCTCAAGATGGCCGACCTGTCGCGCGTCCGCGCCCGGGCCCTCGTGAACGAAACCGACATCGGGCAGATCGTCGCCGGCCAGGAAGCCACGGTCACCGTGGACGCCTTCCCCGACCATCCGTTCCGCGGCAAGGTCGAGAAGGTGGAACCACAGGCCGTCGTCCAGCAGAACGTCACCATGTTCCCGGTGCTGATCTCGCTCTCCAACGAGGACGGCCTGCTCAAGCCCGGCATGAACGGCGAGGCCGCCGTGCTCGTCGACCGTCGCGTCGGCGTACTGGCCATCCCCAACGACGCCGTGCGTTCGATGCGTGAAGTGCAGACGGTCGCGCCGCTCCTCGGCCTCAATCCCGACTCGGTGAGCGCACAGCTGCGCGCCTCGATGGGTGGCGGCATGGGCGGCGGCACGCGCGGGCCCGGGGGCCAGGGCGGCACCCGGCCGAACGGCAACCGTTCGCAGACCAGCAACGGCGAGGTCGATCTCGCGGTGGCGCAGGGCGGCGGTCAGGGCGGCGGCGGCTTCCAGCAGGTCGAGGTCACCGATGCGGACTGCAAGAAGGTGACCGACGCTCTCAAGAAGAAGCCGGCCATCGTCAAACAGCTCGATGACCTGCGCGAGCAGATGCGCACGCCCGACGCCGATCGGCGCGCGCTGGGTGCGAAGCAGCAGGAGCTGTACGCGCAACTCGGTCTGGACCCCCGCGTGGCCGGGGCCTGCCGGCGCCGCGAAAGCGGTGGCAACGGCGGCGGCAGCCAAGGTGGTGGCGCGGCGCCCGGCGCGGCAGCAGGCGCGGCACAGGGTGGTGGACAGCGCGGCGGTACGCAGGGCGCGGCCGGCGGCGGAGCGTCCTCGAGCCGCGGTGACCAGGCCAGCCGGCAGGTGGACGCGCCGCAGTCGGCCGTGCGCCAGCGCAGCCGCACGGGTCTTGTCTTCGTCCAGAAGGCGGACTCCTCGTGGGAGCCGCGCATGGTGCGCCTCGGCGTCGCCAACTACGACTACACCGAAGTGCTCGACGGCCTGAAGGAAGGGGAACACGTGGCCCTGCTCTCGGCGGCCGCCATGCAGGCGCAGCGCCAGGCGCAGAACGACCGCGCCCGCCAGATGATGGGCGGCAGCAGCCCGCTGGGCGGCAGCACGCCCGGCGGCGGCGGCGGCCGTACCGGCGGTGGCGGCAGCGCTCCGGCTGCGACTGCGCGTCCGAGGAACTAGTCCATGCTGTTTGGCGAGACCATCATGGTGGCGCTCGGCGCGCTGCGGGCGAACAAGCTGCGCTCGCTGCTGACGATGCTCGGCATCGTCATCGGCGTGGCGGCAGTCATCGCCGTGGTGGCGCTGGGGCGCGGCGCGCAGGCGGCCGTCAACGACCGCATTTCGGCGCTCGGCACCACGCTCCTGACGGTCAGCCCCGGACAGGCCCGGGGCCCCGGCGGGATCGGCGGCGGGTTCGGCAGTTCACGGCTCACCATGGAGGACGCCAAGGCGCTGGAGACTCTTGGAGAGACGATCTTCGCGGTACAGCCCGAGATGTCCGGCAACTTGCAGGTGCAGTTCCTCAACAAGAACACCAACACGCAGATCGTCGGCGTCACGTCGAACTATCCGCGCGTACGCAAGTACGAGATGGCGGCGGGCCGGTTCTTCACGACGGCTGAGGACAACTCGCGCCAGCGCATGGCTGTCGTCGGCCCGACCGTGATCGAAAACCTCGGACTTCAGACCTCCGATGCCATCATTGGCGAGAACATCCGGATCCGCGGCATCCAGTTCACAGTCATTGGCGTGTTCAAGTCGAAGGGACAGGCCAGTCCGTTCAACAATCCCGATGACCAGGTACTGATTCCGCTCACCACCGCGCGGTTCCGCGTGCTGGGGCAGAACCGCCTGCGCTCCATCAGCGTGCTGGCCCCGTCGGAAGACCAGATTCCCGAGACGATGGCGGAGATCCAGAAGATCCTCCGCCGCCAGCATCGCCTGCGCCAGGGCAAGGAAGACGACTTCAACACGCGGTCGCAGGCCGACTTCCTCAGCACGCTCGGCGAGACGACCGCGGTCTTTTCCCTGCTGCTCACGGGCATCGCCGCGGTGTCGCTGATGGTGGGTGGCATCGGCATCATGAACATCATGCTGGTGTCGGTCACCGAGCGCACGCGCGAGATCGGCATCCGCAAGGCGCTCGGCGCCACGCGGATGAACATCCTGTTCCAGTTCCTCGTCGAGGCGGTTGTGCTCTGCCTGGTCGGCGGCGCGCTGGGGATTCTCGTGGGAACCGGGGGCGCCACCGTCTTCACCAGGGTGATGGGGTGGAACACCATGGTGGGCACCACCGCGGTGGCACTCGCGTTCGGGTTCTCCGCGGCCGTCGGCGTGATCTTCGGGGTCTACCCCGCGCGCCGCGCGGCGACCATGGACCCGATCGTGGCGCTGCGATACGAGTAGCGCGCCTCGCGCCGTCGCGCCCCGCTGGCGGGGGCGCGCGGCGCGTGCCTATGGCTTCTTCTTCGCCGGTGCGGGCGCCTGGTCGGCCCGGGGCACGATGCGAAAGGCGAACGGCAGTTCCACGAGTTGGCGCACCTTGCGCGTGCCGATGGCCGCCGGCCGGAACTTCATCCCGGGCAGGGCGGCGCGCACGGCGGCGCCGAACAGCGGGTGGTTGGTCTCGATGAGTTGGAACGAGGCGAGATCCGCGTAGCCCGTCGAATCGACGACGAAACGCACGATCGCCATCCCCTCGATGCCCTGCGCCTCGAGAAGCGGGGGATAAGCCGGCGCGGCACTCTCCGGGTCGCGCGTGGCGGCCGAGTCGACGTCAATCAGGGTGAACGCCGCCTGCGCGGTCGCCGCTTCGCTCAGGGGCACCGGCGCGCTGCCATCGGCGTCCGCCACGGCCTGGCCGCCGGCTGGCCTTGGCACCGGGGTGCCGTTCGGCACGGCGAATCCCTGGTCCTCCGGCGCGCCGGTGCGCTGTGTCACCCACTGCGCCCGCGCCTCGGAGGGCGGCGCGCCGACCTTGTCCGGTGGCAGCAGGAACCTGATCGCCGTCTCGATGATCGACTCCCCGCGCGACTCGCTCTCCTCCACCGCCGCGCCCGTGCCGACGAGCAGCGAGAGCACCAGCGCCACATGCGCGGCGATGCTCACGGTTGCTCCGAAGCTGGCCCGTTCGGGGCTGGATGGGGGGTGTTGCAGCAGGTCGAACACGGCGGACTCCGCAGGTTGCGATCAATGTGCGTGGGCTTTCACTCCTTTGACAACACTACCCGGCGATTCGTCGCTTTTTCTCGGTCCGTCGGCGGTCCCGGGAAATTCTCCTAAAAAGGCTTGCAATTCGATATATCGCCGATATATCGTAGATATATCGTAAGTCCCTATTTCTGGCGGGGCATCGGCCCGCCACTTGGAGGTTCCATCATGTGGTTCGGTTTCGAGGGGCCCGGTTGCCGCCCGCGCGGCGCGGGACGAGGGTGGCGGGGTTTCGGCATCGATCAGGAACTGTCGGGACTCATCTGGAAGATGTCTGGCAGCTGGCGCGGCGGCCCGTTCCGCGGGGGCCGGATGTTCGAGCACGGCGACCTGAAATTCGTCATCCTCTCGCTCCTCGACGAGCGGCCCCGGCACGGCTACGACATCATCAAGGCCATCGAGGAGAAGTCGGGCGGCACGTATTCGCCGAGCGCTGGCACGGTGTACCCGACGCTGACGCTGCTCGAGGAGATGGGGTTCGCCACGGCCACCGCGGATGACGCCGGCAAGCGCGTGTACCAGATCACCGACGCGGGCCGGGCGCACCTGGCCGAGCATCGCACCACCGTAGACGACATCTTCTCCCGCATCGCGCGCAAGGGCGCGGGCCTGACCAGCGAGGCGATGATGGAGCTGAACCGGGCCTTCCGGGACGCCGCGCGTGCGACGTACGGGAACGCCCGCCACCGGCTGGACGACCACGAGTTCCTTCGTCAGGTCGCCGAGGTGCTGAAGAAGGCCGCCGGCGAGATCGAGGAATTGGCCGCCAAGAAATAGCGGGTGGCTGGACGCGGCCTGCGACGGCCATATGTTTCAGGCGGGTCGCGCACCGGTGCGCGACCCGTTTGCATGGAGGGCGTCGCCAGGCGCGACTCCCGATGGGTTCGATCTTCCGGGGGCGTGACGCCCCAGCACACATGTCGGCTGACTCACCCGGCCCCACCCCGCCGCCCGAACCGTCCGCCGCGCCGCCCGACGGCGCGGCGCCCGACGGCGCGGTGGTGCCGCATCCCGTCCCGGATTCGCGGCACCACGTCGTGGCCAAGCCGACCGGCCGGCGGCTCGCGTTCCTGACGCTCGCGGCGCTGGGCGTCGTCTACGGCGACATCGGCACGAGCCCGCTGTATGCCTTGCGCGAGTGCTTCAACCCGGCCCGGGGCCTGGCGCCGACGCCTGACAACATCGACGGCGTGCTCTCGCTGATCTTCTGGGCGCTGATGCTCGTCGTCACGGTCAAGTACATCATCTTCGTCATGCGCGCCGACAATCATGGCGAGGGCGGAATCCTGGCCATGCTCGCGTTGATCGTCGACAAGAAGACGACGAAGCCGGTGCGGCGTTCCATCCTGGTGGCGCTCGGTCTCTTCGGTGCGGCGCTTCTCTACGGGGACGGCGCCATCACGCCGGCGATTTCCGTACTCGGCGCCACCGAGGGGCTGGAAATCGTCTCCCCCCGGTTTTCCGTCGCCGTGGTCCCGCTGTCGCTGGCCATCCTGGTCGGCCTGTTTCTGTTTCAGCGCGTGGGAACGGCCCGCGTCGGCGCACTGTTCGGGCCGATCACCCTTGTCTGGTTCATCACGATCGGCTCGCTCGGCTTCGCCGAGATCCTGAAGGAGCCGCAGATCCTGGCGGGCATGAATCCGTGGTACGCCGTCAAGCTGCTGATGACACAGGGACATGCGTCCGTCATCGTGATCGGCTACGTGGTGCTCGCGGTCACCGGCGCCGAGGCGCTGTACGCCGACATGGGGCACTTCGGGCGCCGTCCCATCCGGCTGGCGTGGGCGGCGCTGGTGCTCCCCAGCCTGACACTCAACTATTTCGGCCAGGGCGCGTTGCTGTTGCGCGACCCGACCGCGATCTCCAACCCGTTCTATCTCCTCGCGCCGCGCGCGCTGCTCTACCCGCTCATCGCCATCGCGACCATGGCGGCCATCATCGCGTCGCAGGCGATGATCTCCGGGGCGTTCTCCATCACGCAGCAGTGCGTGCAGCTGGGCTACTCCCCGCGCGTCACGATCAAGCACACCTCTGCCCGCGAGGCGGGACAGATCTACATCCCCGAGGTAAACACCGCGCTGATGATCGGCTGCCTGCTGATCACGGTCGGCTTCCGCGATTCGAGCGCGTTGAGCGCGGCCTACGGCATCGCGGTGACGCTGTT
>JBBQZD010000017.1:0-23039 GCA_038208045.1 Gemmatimonadales bacterium
ATGCGCTGACCGCCGTGCCGGGCGTGTCGGAGGTGGCCAGCGTCGGCGGGTTCGAAAAGCAGTACCAGGTGGACATCGATCCGGCCAAGCTGCTCGCGTATGGAATACCCGTCACGCGCGTGATGACGGCAATCCAGAACGCGAACAACGACGTGGGCGCCATGACGATGGAGCTCTCCGAGCGCGAGTACATGGTGCGCGGCCTCGGCTACCTCAAGTCGATGGCCGACATCGAGAACGTGGTCGTCGGCGCCACGCGTGAAGGCACACCCATCCGCGTGGCCGAGCTGGGACGGGTGAGCGTGGGGCCGGCCATCCGGCGCGGCATCGCGGACCTGGACGGCCGAGGGGATGCGGTGGGCGGCATCGTCGTGATGCGGTTCGGTCAGAACGCGCTCGAGACGATCAACAACGTGAAGGCGAAGCTCGCCGCGGTGGCGAAGGGATTGCCGCCGGGCGTGGTCGTGCGGCCGGTGTACGACCGGAGTTCGCTCATCGAGCACGCGATCGAGACGCTGAAGAGCAAGCTGGTCGAGGAATCGATCATCGTGGCGCTCGTCTGCATCCTCTTCCTCTTTCACGCGCAATCGGCGCTCGTGGCCATTCTCACGCTGCCGATCGGCATTCTCATGGCCTTCATCGCCATGCGCTGGGTCGGCGTGAACGCGGACATCATGTCGCTAGGTGGCATCGCCATCGCCATCGGCGCGATGATTGACGGCGCCATCGTGATGATCGAGAACATGCACAAGCATCTCGAGCGCGCGGTGACCGCGAAGGCGGGGCCGGACGGCGAAGGCGGCTCCCGGTCGTTCGACACGGCTGTGCTCACGTCGGCCGAGCGCTGGCAGGTGGTCGTCGAGAGTGCGAAGGAGGTGGGCCCGGCGCTCTTCTTTTCGCTGCTGATCATCACGGTCGCGTTTCTGCCGGTGTTCAGCCTCGAGGGGCAGGAGGGGCGGATGTTCACGCCGCTCGCGTTCACGAAGACCTTCTCGATGGCCGCGGCCGCGCTGTTGTCCGTGACGTTCGTTCCCGTGTCGATGGGGCTCTTCATCCGCGGACGGATCTTGCGCGAGCGCGCGAATCCGCTCAATCGCGCCCTGATCCGGTTGTATCGCCCGGTCATCGACTTCGTGCTCGGGCATCGTGGCCCCGTGATCCTGGCGGGGGTGGTGGCACTCATCGTGACGTGGGTTCCGTGGACGCGCATCGGCAGCGAGTTCATGCCGGTGCTCGAGGAAGGGTCAATCCTGTTCATGCCGACCACGCTGCCCGGCATTCCCGTGGCGCGCGCGCGGGAGCTGCTGAAGCAGCAGGACTCGATACTCAAGAGCTTTTCCGAGGTGGAACACGTCTGGGGCAAGGCCGGGCGCGCGGGCACGGCAACAGACCCGGCCGGTTTCGACATGATCGAGACCACCATCTCGCTCAAGCCCCGGGACCAGTGGCGCGCCGGACTGTCCTACGACGGCCTCGTCGCGTCCATGGACTCGGCCGTCCGCATGCCCGGGGTGACGAACATGTGGACCATGCCCATCAAGGGGCGCATCGACATGCTGGCGACGGGCATTCGGACGCCGGTCGGCATCAAGGTGTTCGGGCCAGATCTGGGCGAACTCGAGCGCATTGGCAAGCAGATCGAACAGGCCGTGCAGATGGTGCCGGGCACTCGCAGCGCCTTCGCCGAGCGTGCGGTGTCTGGCTATTACCTCGACATCGACATCGACCGTGCGGCGGCGGCGCGCCACGGCGTCAACATTGGCGACGTGCAGGCCGTGATTGCGACGGCCATCGGCGGCATGACCATCACGCAGACGGTGGAGGGGCGCGAGCGCTATGACGTGCGCGTGCGCTACCCGCAGGAACTGCGCGACACGCCGGAGCGTCTGGCGTCGGTGCTGGTGCCGATGAACCACGGCGCCGGCGCGCAACAAGCCGCAGCTGGCAGCAGCGCGATGGGCGGCACGCCGATGGAAGGAGCCGCCATGAGCGGCGGGTCCGCGCAAATCCCGCTGGGCCAGCTCGCCACCATCAGGCAGGTCGCGGGGCCCATGGTCGTCCGCACCGAGGACGCGATGCCCACGGCGTGGGTGTACGTGGACGTGGCCGGCCGCGACATCGGCAGCTACGTGGCAGAGGCGCAGAAGATGGTCGACGGCATGGTGACGCTGGCGCCGGGCTACTCCATCGTCTGGAGCGGCCAGTACGAGTACATGCAGCGCGCCAAGGCAAAGATGAAGCTCGTCATCCCGGCGACGCTCGCGATCATCTTCCTGCTGCTCTACTTCAACTTCAAGAGCGTCGGCGAGACGCTGATCGTGATGCTGTCGCTGCCGTTTGCCCTGGTCGGGGGCATCTGGTTCGTCTGGGCGCTCGGGTACAACTGGTCAGTGGCCGTCGCCATCGGGTTCATCGCGCTGGCCGGCGTGGCCGCGGAAACCGGCGTGGTGATGCTCATCTACCTGGACCACGCGTGGGAGGAGATGCGTGCGCGGGTCGGCACGCCGACTGCTCGGGACCTGTATGTGGCGGTCATGGAGGGCGCGGTGGAGCGCGTGCGGCCCAAGATGATGACGGTGACGGCCATCATGGCCGGTCTCTTGCCGATCCTCTGGGGCAATGGCACCGGCGCGAGCGTGATGAAGCGCATCGCCGCCCCGATGGTCGGCGGGATGATCTCGAGCACGGTGCTCACACTGGTGGTGATTCCGGCGGTCTATTCGCTCTGGAAGGAACGGCTCATTTCACCGACGGAGTAGCGGCGCCCTCGGCGTCGCTCCGTTCGCGGGGGCAACAAGATGATGGAATACAAGAAAGTGACGGCGATCATCCGCACGGCCTGCCTGCCGGACGTCGAGGCAGGTCTCATCTCGGCTGGTGCACGCGGACTGACGCTTACCCGCGTCGCCGGTTTCGGCGAGTACGCCAACTTCTATCAGGCGGACTGGATGACGGAGCACGCACGACTCGAACTCTTCGTCCCCACGGAGCGCGTGGACGCCATCGTGCACGCCATCAGTGCGGTCGCGTGCACGGGAGCAGCGGGCGACGGGATCATCGCGGTGCTGCCCGTGGAGCGCTTCCGGCGCATCCGGGAGTACGTGCGACCACAAGACGGCACCCAGACCGCATCTGAATCCAGACATTGACGAACAGGCCCGCCGCGGCCTCCGCCGCAGTGGGTGCTCCATCACCAAGCAGGTGGGGAGGTCTGCATCATGACACACCATCACGCTTCAGGTTCCGCCGACATGCCGTCAAATCGTGACCCCGTCTGCGGCATGACCGTGCCGGCCGATTCGCCCCATCACACCATGTACGAAGGGCACCACGTGCTGTTCTGCAGCACGCGGTGCGCCGAGAAGTTCGCAGCGGCGCCTCGCGACTACTTCCCGGCAAAGCCGGTGGCGGCGCCAGTCGCAGCGGAGGCGCAGAGTGCACCCGCGCCCCGCGCCCCGCTGCCGGACGCTGCCGCGGCGTCTGGCGGCACCTGGACTTGCCCCATGCACCCCGAGATCGTGCGCGACGCACCCGGCGCCTGCCCCATCTGCGGCATGGCACTCGAACGCATGGACGGCGGCGACGAAGAGCACGCGGAACTGCGCGACATGACACGGCGGTTCTACGCCTCCGTGCTGTTCGCGGTGCCGCTCGTGGTGCTGGCCATGGGCGCCCTCTGGCCGGCGCTGGCCGCGCGGCTGCCCTCGACACGCACGCGCGTCCTGCTGGAGATGGCGCTCGCCACACCCGTCTGCCTTTGGGCGGCCTGGCCGTTCTATGTGCGGGCCGTCGCGTCCGTGCGCACCTGGCGGCTGAACATGTTCACGCTCATCGGACTCGGCGTTTCGGTGGCGTATCTGTACAGCCTCGTAGCAACCCTCGTGCCGTCGATCTTCCCTTCGGAGTTCCGCGATGCCAGCGGGGAGGTCGCCGTGTACTTCGAGGCGGCTGGCGTCATTGTCGCGCTGATCCTGCTGGGCCAGGTGCTCGAGTTGCGGGCCCGCAGTCAGACGAACACGGCGATCAAGAAACTGCTTGGCCTGGCGGCCAAGACGGCACGGCGACTGCGGGATGACGGCACCGAGGAGGACGTTTCGCTCGACGCCGTGCTGGTGGGCGACCGCCTGCGGGTGCGGCCCGGCGAGAAGGTGCCGGTGGACGGCATCATCGTCGAGGGCCGGAGCTCGATTGACGAGTCGATGGTGAGCGGCGAGCCACTGCCGGTGGAGAAGCAGGCGGGCGACCAGGTGGTGGGCGCCACGCTCAACGGCACCGGGGCGCTGGTGATGCGCGCCGAGAAGGTCGGCGCCGACACGCTGCTGTCGCGCATCGTGCGGATGGTGTCGGAGGCACAGCGCAGCCGCGCGCCGATTCAGAAACTGGCCGACACGGTGTCGGCCTGGTTCGTGCCGGCAGTGATCGGCGCGGCGGTGCTGACCTTCGTGGTGTGGGCGACCATTGGTCCGTCACCGCGGTTGGCACACGCCGTGATCAACGCGGTCGCCGTACTTATCATCGCCTGTCCGTGCGCCCTCGGCCTTGCCACGCCGCTCTCCATCATGGTGGCGACGGGGCGAGGCGCGTCCATGGGCGTGCTGTTCCGGAACGCCGAGGCCATCGAGGTGCTGCGCACCATCGATACGCTCGTGGTGGACAAGACCGGCACGCTCACCGAAGGGAAGCCCACCCTCATGACCACCGAGGCAGTCAGAGCGACAACGGCAGACGAACTGCTGTCGCTGGCCGCGGCAGTGGAGCGCGGCAGCGAGCATCCGCTGGCGGCGGCCATCGTGCGCGGCGCGGACGCACGCGGCGTGCCGCGTCTGTCGGCGTCGGACGTAACCACGGTCACGGGCCAGGGAATTGCCGGCACCGTGGATGGGCGGCAGGTCCTGCTGGGCAACCAGACACTGCTCTCGGCGCGCGGCATTGACGGCACCTCGTCGGCAGCGCGGGCGGAGGAACTGCGGCGCGAGGGCCAGACGGTGATGTTCGTCGCGGTTGATGGACAGGTGGTCGGGTTGGTGGGTGTGGCCGACCCGGTGCGCAGCACGACGCCGGCGGCCTTGGAGGCGCTGCGCAAGGCCGGCGTTCGGGTGGTGATGATGACGGGTGACAGCCGGACGACGGCGGAAGCCGTGGCTCGCCAGCTCGGCATCACGGAGGTGGAGGCGGAGGTCCTGCCTGACGGCAAGGCAGCGGCCGTGCGCCGGTTGCAGAAGGAGGGACGCATTGTCGCCAGGGCCGGCGACGGCATCAACGACGCCCCGGCACTGGCGCAGGCGCAGGTGGGCATCGCGATGGGCACCGGTACGGACGTCGCCATGGAAAGTGCCGGCGTCACGCTCGTGAAGGGCGACCTGCGCGGCATCGTGCGCGCGCGGCACCTCAGCGAGCGCACGGTGCGCAACATCCGCCAGAACCTGTTTTTCGCCTTTGCCTACAACGTGGCCGGCGTGCCGATTGCCGCCGGGGTGCTGTACCCGGTCTTCGGATTGCTGTTGAGCCCGATGCTGGCGGCCGCGGCCATGAGCTTCAGTTCGGTGTCGGTGATCACGAACGCGCTTCGGCTGCGCCGGCAGGAGGTGTGAACGAAGCCAGGCCCAGCGACGCGCCAAGGCTCACGGCCGAGGAACACGCGCCCTGAACCGTCCCGGTTACCATCACGAAACAAGTGTATATTGTTATATAGGAATACATGCCCTCGCGCTCGACCTCGACTTGCTCTGGCCCGGAGTTCTCATGCTACGTCATGCCCTCGCACTCAGCCTACTCGCGGCATCGCTGACCGTCGGCGCCTGCTCTGACGGTTCCTCGTCGCCAGCCGCCGAAGCCCCTCTGCTCGTCAACATCGCTCCCGCCAACCAGACGGTGGGCGTGAACCCCGCCGGCACCGTCACGCTGACCTTCAACATGGCGATGATGACGGGCATGGAAATGCTGGTCGTCGTGCACGAGGGCTCCGTGACCGGCGCGCAAGTGCCCGGCACGTCGGTCTGGTCGTCGGATCGCAAGATGATGACCTTCACGCCGGCCGCGCCGCTGAAAGCCCGGACGACCTACGTCGTGCATCTCGCGCCATCGCTTCAGGGCGCCAATGGCATGACCCTCAACATGGGTGGCGGCATGATGACAGCCGGACAGTCCGTCACCGGTGGCATGATGGGCGGCCAGATGGGCCCCGGCATGTCCGGCACCGGCTGGCAGGCCGCCAACGGCACCTACGGCATGATCTTCACGTTCACGACGGCGTAGCCACGACCGGTTGGCATGGCGGGGTGGTATCTTGCGGATGGCTCCATTTGTCCATCCTCACAGTCCCAGGCCGCCATGCCCGCCTCCACACGCCGTGTCGCCCTCGTCCTGCTTGCCGCGCTGGCGTCGTCCGTCGCCTGTCAGGATGCCGCGCAGAAGCCCGAGATCGAAGTCAGCGCCGCGCCGGTGCCGCAGCTCCCGCCGTTCCAGCAGGAGATCGCCTCGCAGAACGCCGAGGTGACGCTGCCGGGCAGCTGGAAGTACGGGTATCGCGTGATGGACAAGGTGGATACGACGACGGGCGCGTTTCACGCCATCGAGTTCCTGTACGGTGGCGACAGCGTGACGAACGTGCCGGCCCGCACGCTGCTCGTCATCCGCGTGTACAAGAAGGCGGCGTGGGAGAAGATCGCCAGCGGCCAGGGCGCCGTCAGCTCGAAGCTCGCCGAGCACGCCGGGAACGTCTACGCGTACTCGATCGTGACGAGCAACCCGTACCCGATGAACACCGCGGCCGGGCTGCGGGTCGAGGCGATGATGGTCTCGCTCACGGCGCAGGACAGCCCGTTCAAGATCGAGTTCAAGTAGCGCCGGGCCCCTACCGAGCCGCGGGCACCGTGTCGCGCAGCAGCCGGCGCACCGCCGGTTCCAGTGACGCCATGGCGAGCGGCCCGAGCACCTTGTAGCGCACGCGCCCGGTACGGTCGAGCAGCACCGAGGTAGGATATCCCTGCATGCCGCCGAACGCCGACTCCACGTCGCGGCCGACGATCGCCACGGGATAGGTGATGCCGCGGTCGCGCAGGAATTTCTCGACGAGCTCCGGACCGGCGCGATCAACCGACAGCCCGAGAACGACGAGGCCGGCGGGTCCGTGCCGCTCCGCCATGGCCTGAAGCAGTGGCATCTCCGCTCGGCAGGGCAAGCACCATGTGGCCCAGAAATTCACGAGCACCACGTGGCCGCGCAGCGTCGAGTCCGACACGGGCGCACCCTCCAGCGTGATCGCCGAGAACGCCGGGCGCTGGTGATCGCCGCTCTCGACGCCGACCAGCGCGCCGAGGTGCGGCAGGAATCGCGGGCCCAGCCAGAGCACCAGCACGAGCGTGATGACGTTCGCGGGCGTGATCCAGCGGCGCCAGCGCGGCAGCGGCGGATTTGGCGGCGACGGTGGGAGGGACTCGGTCACCCTGTCAATCTAATACCCCTCGCCAACGGACCGCCGGACTGTATCGTAGTGGGACGTACGACACGCGCCATGGGCGTTTTCCTGCCCAGCCTGGCACGCATTTTGTCCTCCGGGAGAGCCACCGCATGGTTCCATCGCTCCGCCACGCGACCGCCGTGGCGGTGGTCGGCGTGCTCAGCGCCGCCCCGTCCGCCGATGCATTCTTCGGTGCTTCCCACCCTCACCCGACCCTGCCATGCGACCGTTCTTCCGTGCCTTCGCGCTCCTGGGCTCCGCTGCCGGCGTCGCGCTCGCGCAGCAGCGACCGCTCAACGCCAACCAGCAGTTGGCGCACGACGTCTACAAGCAGCTCGTTGAGCTCAACACGTCGGTCATCACCGGCGACATCACGCCGGCGGCCAACGCCATGGCCAAGCGATTCCGCGATGCCGGCTTCCCCGAGAAGGACATCTTCGTCGGGGGCCCGACGATCAAGAAGCACAACCTCGTCGTCCGGTATCGCGGCAACGGCGGCCCAGGCGCGCCGAAGCCCATCCTGCTGCTCGCGCACCTCGACGTCGTGGAAGCGCTGAAGGCCGATTGGTCGCCCGGGCTCGATCCGTTCACGTTCACCGAGAAGGACGGGTTCTACTACGGGCGCGGCACCGCGGACGACAAGGCCATGGCGTCGCTCTTCGTGGCGAATGCCCTGCGCCTGAAGAAGGAAGGCTTCGTGCCGCAGCGCGACATCATCATCGCCCTGACGGCCGACGAGGAAGGCGGCGACTACAACGGCGTCGAGTGGCTGCTGCAGCACCAGCGCGCGCTGGTGGACGCGGGCATCGTGATCAACGAGGGCGGCGGCGGCGCGCTGCGCGACGGCAAGCCGCTGCTCAGTTCCGTGCAGGCCGCCGAGAAGGTGTACGCCGACTTCACGTTGCGGACGACCAATGCCGGCGGCCACTCGTCGGTGCCGCGGGCAGACAACGCCATCTATCAGCTGGCCGAAGGACTCGTGAAGGTCAGCAAGTTCCAGTTTCCGGTGGAGCTCAACCCCGTGTCGCGGGCGTTTTTTGCGCGCACCGCCGCGGTCGAAAAGCCCGAGATGGGTGCCGCCATGGCCGCGCTGGCCAGGGATCCGTCGGACACTGCGGCGGCGACGTTCATCGCCAGCGACCCGCGCTACAACTCGACGATGCGCACGACCTGCGTGGCCACCATGCTCGCGGGCGGCCATGCGGCCAACGCGCTGCCGCAAATGGCCCAGGCCAACGTGAACTGCCGCATCGCGCCCACGTCGTCGCAGCCCGCGGTGAAGGCCGTTTTGGAGAAGCTGCTCGCCGGCTCCTCCATCACGGTCACTGACTCCACCGTCGGCGACCGTTCGTCACCGCCGTCGGATCTTCGCGCCGACGTGATGGACCCCGTGGAGAAGCTCACGCGGGCGATGTTCGGGGACATCCCCGTCGTGCCGACGATGTCCACGGGCGCCACCGATTCACGATTCTTCCGTGCGCTGGGGGTCTCGGCGTTCGGCGTGTCGGGCCTGTTCAGCGACCCGACCGTGGATGCCCGTGCGCACGGCCGTGACGAGCGCGTGCGCATCGAGTGGTACTACAAGAGCCAGGAGTTCCTGTACCAGCTGACGAAGGCGCTCGCGACCAGCGTTCCCGTGCCCTGAGGTTCACCACGGCTCTTCCTTCGGTCGCTCACGGTGAAGTACACACGACAATTCGGCACTGGCCCATAGGACTGCATATCGCCGGGCGACCGCGCCCGGGCGCCGTCCGCATCATCATGCAGCGCCCGCGCATCTACACGCAGCGGGCGCTGCTTGTGTTCAGGGGCGCGGAGGGGCTCAATTTGAGAGGCCGTTGTCCCGCCCAAATCCTGCCGCTCTCGACCAGCAATCCCCGCTCATGACTCAAGTTGACATCATCGGCGTTCCTCTCGACCTCGGCGCCAGCCGCCGCGGCGTCGACATGGGACCCTACGCCGTGCGCGCGGCCGGCCTGCGCGACCAGCTCCTCGCACTCGGCCATTCCGTCAGTGACCAGGGCAACCTGTCCGTCGCCGATCGCGGCACGTTCGCGCCCGACGCGCACGGCGGCGACTTTCTGCCGACCATCGCCGCGACCTGCGCGGATCTTGCCATCCGCACGGAAATCTCCGTCGCGGCCAGGAACTTTCCCGTCGTGCTGGGTGGGGATCACTCGCTCGCCGCCGGCTCTGTTGCCGGTGCGGCCCGGGCCATGCGCGCGCGCGGCGAGTCGCTCGGCCTGCTGTGGATCGACGCCCACGGCGACATCAACACGCCCGACACCAGTCCATCAGGCAATGTCCACGGAATGCCCGTGGCGCATCTGCTCGGGCACGGCGATCCCCGGCTCATCTTCGCCCGCGGCCCCGCCGTCGCTCCCGACCAGGTGGCGCTGGTCGGCATCCGTTCACTGGACGCCGGGGAACGCGCGCACCTCCGCGCCTTCGGCGTGCACGTCTTCACCATGCACGACATCGACCGCCGCGGACTCGCCACGGTGATGGACGAAGCCATCGCCATTGTCGGCAAAGGCACTGCCGGCGTGTGGGCCTCGTATGACGTCGATGTGCAGGACCCGCGGGACGCGCCCGGGGTTGGCACACCCGTGGCCGGCGGTCTCTCGTGGCGCGAGGGACACCTGATCATGGAAATGGTGGCCGACTCGGGCAAGCTGATCGGCCTCGACATCGTCGAGGTGAACCCAATACTCGACGTCTCCAACCGCACCGCCGAGTTGGCCGTCGGGCTGGTGGCGAGCGCGCTCGGCAAGAGAATAATCTGACGACAGAGTACGACAGAGTACGACAGCGCACCGCGTCGTCAGACGGTCAGCCGGTAGTCGCCCCCGCGAATGGCCACCAGCAGGGTCGGCACGATGAACAGCGTGATCGGCGTGGACAACGCGAGGCCGCCGATGACCGCGAGCGCCAGCGGCTTCTGCATTTCGCTGCCGGCGCCGAGGCCGAGCGCCAGCGGCAGCAGCCCGAACAGGGTGCAGAGCGTCGTCATCAGAATGGGACGCAACCGCACGGCCGCGGCCTGCCCGATGGCGAGTTCCAGCGACAGCCCGCCCTCGCGCATCCGATGATGCGTGAAGTCGAGCAGGATGATGCCGTTCTTCACGATGAGCCCGACCAGCAGAATCAGTCCCATGAAGCTCGACACGTTGAGCGGCGTGCCCGTGACGAGCAGCAGCAGCATGGCCCCGACGAACGACAGCGGCGCGGCGAGCACCACCACCAGCGGCTCGACGAACGACTCGAACTGCACGAGCATCACCGCCACGACGCTGACCGTGGCCAGCGCGAGCACGACCAGCAGCGCACCGAAGGCCTGCTGCTGGCTGCGGTATTGTCCGGCGAGTTCCAGCCGGACGCTCGGCGGCGGCGGATTCGCCGCCAGCACCGGCCGGATGTCCGACACGATGTCGCCGAGCGACCGTCCCGTGATGTCCGCCGTCATCATGATCATCTGCTGCTGGTTCTCGCGCATCAACTCGGCGCGCGCCTCCGTCGGGACGAAGGACGCCAGCGATCCCAGCGGCACGGCGGGCCCCCCCGGCGTCGCGATGATCGGGAGAGCATCGAGCCGCCGGAGGTTGAAGCGCAGCGAGTCGGGGGCACGCACGCGGATGCCGACGGACCGGTCGTCGAGGCGCAGGAAGCCGGCTTCTGAACCGAGCAAGGCACCGCTCACCATCCCGCTCACTTGGGTGGGCGTCAGGCCAAGCCGGCTGATGTCCGGCAGGCGGTACGTCATCGACAGCTCGGCGCTCGGTTCACTGACCCCGTTGTACAGGTCCTCGAGGCCATTCACCGCCTCGAGCTTCTCGCCAAGCAGCCGGCCGTAGTCCTCCAGGGCCGCGAGGTCGGAGCCGAAAAGCTTGATCTCGACGGGGCGCGCGTTGCCCGACAGGTCGCCGATGACATCGGCCAGAATCTGCACGAACTCGATGCGCAGCCGGGGCACCTCCGACTCGATGCGCCGGCGCACGCCATTGATGATCTCGTCGCTGGACTTCGAGCGCTGCGCGCGCGGCTTGAGGCGCACGACGAGATCGCCGCGATTCTGCTGTGTCGCGAACAGGCCCAGCTCGGCACCCGTCCGCCGCGACGTGCCCTCCACCTCCGGCGTCTCGGCGAGAATCCGTTCCACCTGGTGCAGCATCCGGTCCGTCTCGGTGAGCGCGGTGCCGCCCGGCGTCCAGTAGTCGAGCACGAACGCGCCTTCGTCCATTTCCGGCAGGAACCCAGTGCCCACACTCCGGTAGGTCACGACGCCGGCCACAATGAGCGCGAGCGCCACCGCCAGTACCGCCTGCCAACGGTGCAGCACCGCGCCGAGCGCCCGTTCGTAGCGCACCGACAGGCGGTCGAGCCGGTACGACAGCCGCGCGAGGACACCGCGCGACGCGGCGGTCGCGGTGTCGGCATCCATCAGCGTGAGGTACCGGGCGCTCAGCAGCGGAATGATCGTCAGCGCGAGCACGAGCGACACCAGCACCGCGATGGTGAGCGTGATCGACAGCACTTGGAAGAACTGCCCCTCGACGCCCGTCAGCAGGCCCAGCGGCAGGAAGACGACGACCGTGGTGATGGTGGACGTCGTCACCGGCCAGACAAGTTCGCGCACCGCCTCGCGGACGGCCGCCGTACGGTCCGTCGTGATGTGCAGGTGCCGGACAATGTTTTCGGTCACCACGACGGCGTCGTCGATCACCAGTCCTATGGCGATGGCCATGGCGCCAAGCGTCATCAGGTTCAGCGTCAGTCCCATGCGACCCATCACGAAGACCGTGATGACCATGGTCAGCGGAATCGACGAGGCGCTGATGGCGGTGATGCGCGCGTGGCGGAGAAAGACGAGCAGCACGAGCACCGCGAGCAGCGCGCCGATGATCATGGCGTCGCGCACCGACGCCACCGCCTCGCGCACGAGGAGCGCCTGGTCGTACATCGGCTTCAGCCGGACGCCCGGCGGGAGTCCCGTCTGCACCGAGGCCGCGATGGCCGCGATGCTGTCGGCCATCACCACGGTGTTGCTGCCGATCTGCCGCGTGATGTTCAGCAGCGCCGCTGGACGGCCGTTGCCGGCGACGATGCGCACGTGGTCCTCGGTGCCCATCGTGACCGTCGCGACGTCGCGCACGTGCAGGCCGTTGGCGAGCATCACGTTGCCGATGTCGGCGGCGGCCCGCGCTTCGGTGGTGGTGACGATCAGGTACTGCCGGTAGTTGGCCGGCATGCGTCCCACGGCGCTGACGGTGGTGGACTGCCGGATGGCGTCGGCGAGCGCGTCGAACGTCAGCCCCTGCGCCGCGAGGCGCGCCGGGTCGGCCACCACCTGCAGTTCGCGCACATCGCTGGCCTGCACGTTCACGCGGGCCACGCCGGGCACGCGCGCGAAGAGCGGCCGAATCTGGTACTGCGCGATGTCGTACAGCGTGGCGGGGTCACCGCCCTCGAGGTTGTACGACAGCACCGGGAACAGCGACGGCGTCATCCGCTCGACTTCGATGTCGAGGCCCGGCGGAAGGTCGCCGATGATCTGGTTCACCCGCGCCCGCGTCTGCTCGAGCGCCGACTGCATGTCGGTCTGCTCCTCGAACGTGACGTTGGTCTCGCTGCCGCCGCGGATGGCGCGCGACTGCACGCGTGTGACGCCGGGCACCACGCTGATGGCTTCCTCGATGGGGCGCGTGATGCCGAACAGCACTTGTCGCGCGCCAAGCGACGAACCCTCCGCCACGATGGTGATGCGCGAGAAGACCAGTTCCGGGTAGATCGATGCCGGCAGTCGCGCCGCCGACCAGAGGCCCGCAACGCTGAGTAGCGCCACCACCAGGTAGACGACGCGACGCTGGCGGGCCAGCAGTTCGAACAACGCGCCGCGCGCCGGTACCGGTATCGCCTTCGCCGGATGCCCGGTCACTTCGCGTCCGGTGCGCGCGTGGCCGCTGGGGTTGCGGGTGACGATGCCGCGGGAGTTGCCGCGGGCGATGCCGGTGCCACCTTCACGCTGTCGTCCATGCCGTAGGCGCCGTACGTCACCACGCGTTCCCCTGTCTTCAGCCCGTCGACGATCTCCCCGAGCGTGTCGGTGCGCCCGCCGACCACGACCGCCCGCGCGTGCGCCATGCCACTCGCGTCGACGACGAACACCTTGAAGCCCTCGCCGTCTGGCACCAGGGCCTCGAGCGGCACGACGATCGCGTGCGCCCGCTCTCCGACGGCGATGCGTGCATTCAGCGTCTCGCCGATCTGCAGGATCCTGCCGGCATGAGCGAGTTCGGCGCGCACAATCATCGACCGCGTGGCGCTGTCCACGGCGCCACCGACTGCGACAATCGTCGCTGCTCCGATGACGACGGCTCCAGCGCGCTGGTCGTCGAACAGCGCGACGCGCGCGCCACGGCGCACCCGGGCCGCCTGCGCCGGCATCAGGCTGAACACCAGGTCCAGCGCCGAGCCATCTGTCACCTGCACCAGCGCCTGCGCGGGATCGGCCGTCGCGCCGAGCGTCGCCGTCACGCGTGTGACGATCCCGGCGATCGGCGAGCGCAGCACTGAAAGTTCCGACTGGCGCCGCGCCGTTTCGGCTGCGGCCGTCGCCGCGGCAAGCTCGGCGACGGCGAGTTCCACGTCACGGCGCGGGGCGATGCCCGCCTCGGCCAGGCGCTGCTGCCTCAGCAGGTTCTGCTCGGCGGCGCCCTGCGCGGCGTCGGCCGACTGGGATGCCGCGCGGAAAGCCACTTGGTCGAGTTCCACAAGCGCCGCGCCCGCGGCGACGCGCTGCCCGACCATCGCATGCACCGCCGCGATGCGCGCGGCACCCGGTGCGCTCAGCACGGCGATGTGGCCGGGACGACCGCTTACCAGTGCGGTGGCGTCAACAGTCTCCGCGAAGGGCGCCTCGGTAACCAGCACCGTCTGCGCACCCGTCACCACGCGCGGGGCGCCGCTCGCCGCCTGCTCGTCGTCCTTGTCCTTGGCGCACGCCCCGAGGGTCAGCGCCCCCAGCAGCAGCAGGGGAGTTAGTGGTCGCATCGTCAGGGCACCTTCGGTACGGCGGTAAGGGTCAGGACGCGCAACTCGGCGTCGGCGATCCACGCATCGGCGAGATCCGTGACGTACTGCGCCAGCAATTCGCGCGCGGTGCGCTGTGCCTCGAGCACGTTGGCCAGCGACGCCGCGCCCTCGCGATACGCCGTCAGCGACATCGCGGCCACCTGATTGGCCTGGGCCACGAGCGTCTGGTCACGATCCACCTTGGCGAGCGCGGCCACTTGTTCGCGCTGCGCCCGCGCCAGTGCGGTGCGGCTCAGCACGTCGGCCAACGACAGCTCGGCGCGGGCCCGTGCTTCGTCGGCGCGCGCCAGTGCGATCGGGCCGCGATTGCGGTTGAGCAGCGGAATCGGCAGCGACAAGCCGAACGTCGGCAGGCGACCAGACTCGCCGCCGGAGGGATCGCCCGTCTCGAAGCCCGCCATCAAGCCCAGCGCGCCAAATGCGTTGCGGCGTTCGGCCTGCACCGCGAGTGTCGCCGATTCCAGCTGGGCCGACGCGGCCGCGACGGGCAGCAACATTTCGTCTGCGCGGGCGCTGGCGGGTGCACCCGGCGGTCGCATCAGCGAATCACCGAGCGTGATCACGACCTGGTGCGCGTCGAGCCCCATCACCGCCTGCAGGTCGAGCAGTGCCGACACATAGGCGAGGGAGTCGGTCGTCAACTGGTTGGCCACCTGACCGGCCGTCACTGCCGCCAGCGCGACGTCCATGTCGCTCGCGTCCCCCGCGTCGCGCCGAGTGACTGTCATCCGGTGCAGGCTGTCGGCGGCGCGCGCGTTGCGCAGCGACAACTCGGCGAAGGCGCGCGCGGCGAGCGCCCGAGTGTACGTGGTGTCGGCTTCCATCGTCACTGAGGCCTGCTCGTACGCAAAGCGGTAGCGTGCCGCGCGTTGGGCCGCCGCGGCCGATCCGATGCGCGGGCGCCGCTGGTACGGCAGGTCGAGCGGCAGGTCCACGGCATAGTGGTACTGCGGCACCGACTTGCTATAGGCAACGGAGAGCGACGGGTTTTGCCAGTGCCGAGCGGTTTGCACCTGCGCCGACGCGGCGAGCGTGTCGGCGCGAGCAACGGCCAAGCGCGGACCACGAGCCATGGCCGCCGCGATGGCTGCGCCGCGATCCACACGTTGCGGCGCTCCATCCTGTGCGACGGCCAACTGCGCCAGGCACAGACAGGCCAGCGCGCCAATCAGGGTGCCGCGCGGCAGCGTCATGGGGGCGGCACCCCGGGCGCGCACCGGCAACTACGGCTTCTTCACGGCGGCCTTCGCCGCCTTTTCCTTGGCTTCGGCTTTCGCCTCGGCCTTCTCCGCCGCCGCGTCCTCGTGCTCCTTGGCGAGGATCCTTCCCGACTTGGAATCGATGTTCACTTCCTCGATGCCCGTCTTGCCCGCGACGGTGAGGTCGACCGACCAGATCACGGCGCCCTTCTCTTCTTCGATTTCGATGGCCTTGACCGTCGAACCCGGCACGGCCTTCAGCGCGATCTTGCGGGCGGAGTCTTCGTTGACCTTCGCGGCGGCGCGCATCGCCGATTCGCTCATTTCCTTCTTGGCGGCGGGTTTCGGCGCGGCCGGCTGCTGCGCGCCGGCAACGCCAGCAGACACCACAAGCAAAGCGGTGACAATCGACAATCGTGACATGATGGAATCCCGAAAGGAGCCCGGAGCCGGGCGTAGTAAATTCTGCGCGCGGCCTCGTGCCGCAGCAAGCGACGCTTCAGCAGGAGACTAGCGCGCCGCACCTGTCAGGACGATGACACCCCGGCACGGCCCGCAGGCGGGAAACTCACGCGCATGCGCGTGCCGGTCCCATCGGCCGAGTGCACGTCGATGATCGCACCGTGTGTCTCCGCGATCCACTTGGCGATCGCGAGGCCCAGGCCGGCGCCGTCGGTCGCCGACCCCGCGCCGCCACGGCTCCGCGCGGGATCCCCGCGGTAGAAGCGTTCGAAGATGAGGGGCAGCTGGTCGGCGGGGATGCCTGGCCCCGAATCCTGAACGGTGAACTGCGCCCGGCCATCGGTCATCCCGACACGCACCGATACCCGCCCACCCGGCGGCGTGAATTTCACGGCGTTATCGAGCAGCAGCATGGCCAGCTGGCGCAGCAGCGCGGCGTCACCGTCCACCGGTGCTTCCTCGAACTCGTCGACCGTCAGCTCGACCCCACGCGTGACGGCCATGACCTGCGCCGCAGCCGCGGCATCGCTGACGACATCGTCGAGAAAGAAGCGCGCGCGGGCGACTGGGCGTTCGCCGGCGTCGGCGCGCGCGAGCGTCAGCAGGTCCTCGACGATCTGGCCCAGTCGATGCGTCTCTGCCTCGACGCCGCGCATCGCCGCCGCATACTCCTCGCCCGTCCGCGGCTGCTGCAGCGCCACTTCCGCCCGGCTGCGGATGACCGTGAGCGGAGTGCGCATCTCGTGCGCCGCGTCGGCCATGAAGCGCCGCATGTGGGCGATCGAGCGCTCGACCGGCAGCAGCGACTTCTGCACGAGAAACGACCCGCCGAGCGCAACGAGGACCACGGCGACGAGCGCGGCGGCACCGAAAGCGGCGATGAGCGATGCGTAGCGATCCTCGAGTTCCACCTGATCGGCCACCGCCACCGCCACCAGGGGCGTACCACTGGCCAGTGTGAAGCGTTCGGCGCGTAAGCGTAGTGTCCTTTCAGGCCGCACGACGTGATCTGTGACCACGGGCGCTCCGTCGCGCGCCGCGCGTGCCGCTTCGACGATCCACGCCGATGCCGTGTCGGGCGTCACCGGTCGGCCGGTCGCGGCAAGCAGGTAGAGCGCGCGGTCGGGAATGTGCAGTTCTTCCACGGCGTCCACGACGCGCCCGCTGGCGCCGGCTTCCATTTCGCGAATGCGGGCCGCGCGGGCGAGTTCTTCGGTCGCGCTGGCGAGCGACGAGTCGAGTTGCGTGGACAGTTGGTGACGGATGGCAACGAAAAGCCCGCCACCCAACAACCCCAGAATGGCGCAGAAAGTCACCACGTACCACGCCGTGAGCCGACGGCGCAATTGCTGCAGCGGATGACTCGTGGCCTGGCTCATGCGCCCAGCCGGTAGCCGGCGCCGCGCAGCGTCTGGATGAGCTTGGGTTCGAAGTCGTCGTCAATCTTCCGGCGCAGCCGGCGCACCAGCACCTCGAGCACGTTGGTGAACGGGTCGTGGTTCTCGTCCCAGACGTGAGCGGTGATTGCGGCGCGGTCCACTACCTGGTCGGCGTGCAGCACCAGAAACTCGAGCAGGGCAAACTCCTTGGCCGTCAACTCGATGGGGCGCCCGGCCCGCGACACGCGCCGCGACGCCAGGTCCACCTCGAGGTCGGCTACGCGCACCTCTTGGGGAACGAGAGCAGGTCGCCGGCGCGCCAAGGCCCGCACTCGCGCCATCAGCTCGCGAAAGGCGAAGGGCTTGGTGAGGTAGTCGTCGGCACCGGCGTCGAGCCCCATCACCCGGTCGTCCACCGTGTCGCGCGCGGTGAGCATCAGGATGGGCGTCGTGCGTCCGTTTTGGCGCAGTTCCCGACAGAACTCGAAGCCCGACCCGCCCGGCAGCATCACATCGAGCACGATGACGTCGAACGTGCCGAATGCCACTGCGTTTCGTGCGGCAGTCATTGATCCGGCCTGTGTGGTCTCGATGCCCGACTCGCCAAAGCCCCTGGTCAGGACGTCGGCGAGTTCGGGGTCATCTTCGACAATGAGGAGGCGCATGGTGACAGAGACTCGCGTGCCGACGCGTCTGCGGCAAGGTGTTGATCTACCCTCCACCGTCTGCCGTCTACCGTCTATCTGACCAACTTCCTGTACTTGATCCGATGCGGATGGTCGGCATCCGGTCTTTTCCGCTGCTTCAGATCTTCGATAATAGGAACCGTAGTTCGCCTCACGGCGGCACCCGACGGCCACGCCAGGTTTCCTCGTGGCCCCGTGCCGAGCGCCGTGCTGTCGTTCGCGCTCGCCTCGGCGGTGGTCGCACCATCGGCCAGCATTGTGACAGGCACTGGTCGCCATCCAGATGCGAAGGGCGGGACCAGAACGGTGATGGTGGAGGCGCGCAGGTGTGGCAAATGCGCGATGGTTGCGTGGAAATTCTGATGCGGCATACCTCTTTTCTCATCCTTCTGAGCGATGTTCGACTTTGCCGTGCACCGTTATCGTGAATGGAATATCCATTTGACGGCACGTGAACCCGAATTCGAGACGCCCATGCTGCTCATCGTACTCATTGTTCTCGTCGTGTTGTGGACTCCAGGCTACTACGGCTACGGTCGAAACCGCTGGAATCTGGGGTATGGCGGCCATGCGTTGACCACCATCCTCGTCATCGTGTTGATTCTGGCGTTGTTGGGCCGAATCTAGGCGGGACGCTGGTCACACGAAACGTGTGACCGGCACTTGGTAGCTGGTTCGTCTCGAAATCCTCGGAGATGTGCCGCGCAAGGGATGAAGCGTGCAGGTGATCGTCGCCACGATACTCGCTGAGCATCGACCCGATCACCGTCGCACCGTCGGAGATATCACCTGATACGCCAGGTCCGAGGTTCAACTCCTCCAGAACCCGGGCCGATTGAACAGAGCCCCGCGACGAGGTGATTGTAAATAGTCGTCGTGTTCAAGTGTGTCATGCCAGCGTGGTTCGCGTCACCCAGCAGTGCACGACGCTGTAGCCAGCGTCTCCGGCACCTTCGCGCGCCGCGCTCGCGCCGCGCTCGCGCCGCGCTCGCGACCCCTACTCGACGCGCTGCATTGCTCGCACGATACTCCCGGGAACGCGCATCAAATTCCTGCTGTGGCGCGGCGTTTTCCTAGATTCTGCCGAGTGTTTCTTGCAGCGCGGCTTCGCGGGATCGCGTCCGGAGCCTAGATTCGCAGTGCATGCCAGAGGAAGCCGCCGAGGCCCCCACCCACCGGTCACCCCACCTGCTGCCGCTCACGGCTGCCGTCATCGCAACGCTGGTCGTCTGGCTCGCACTGGACGATTTGCCGGTCGGAGGACGTCAGGACGACGCGATGTACGTGATCCTTGCCCGCGCACTCGCGTCCGGGGAGGGCTACCGATTCACGCATCTGGTGGGGGCCCCGCCCGGCGTGCACTTCCCGCCCGGGTATCCGTTCTTTCTGGCGATCCTCGGCACCTTGCGTGCGACGCTCGACGGGCAGGTTGCGATGTTCAAGGCGGCGAACGCGCTGCTCATGGGAGCGAGCGCCGGGATGCTCGTGGTGATGTTCCGTGAACGAACGAGTCTTCCGTCCTGGATCGGATTTGCCGTGGCACTGCTTGGCGCCGCCGGCATGCCCGCGCTGTTCATCGCGACTCCGATCATGTCGGAACCACTGTTCCTCGTCGGCCTCCTGATTCTCCTTCGGTACGGCGAACGCACCGTGGCCGCCGACCATACGCCTGATGGAGTGGCCTTCGCGCTTGGTGTGGGTACCGGAGCCCTGACCCTGGTGCGCACCCTCGGCGTGCCGGTGGTGGTCGGGCTCGCGGCACTCCTTTGGATCAGGGGACGTCGCCGGGCCGCACGTATCGTCGTCGCGGGTGCCGCGCTATTGCTAGCGCCGTGGCTGGCCTGGAGTTCAGCGCATCAAGGTCAGGTCTTCGGGCCTTGGCAAGGCAAATACGGCAGCTACGGCCAGTGGATCGGGCCGGAATGGGCGAGCCACGGACTGGTCTTCGTCGCAGCGTCCATGCGACGAACACTCGATCTGTCCGGGTCGGTCGTCGCACTGCAACTCTCCCCGTGGCGGAGCGGCATCGGTCCGTCGGTTGTGCTCGTAATCACGGCGGGGCTACTGGCGGCGGGGTGCTGGGCGGGGCGCCGCCGATTTCCGCTGACGCTGGCGTTCCTCTCCGGCTACGCCGCCATCGTGCTCCTTTGGCCGTTCTGGCCAGATCGTTTCATCTGGACGATCTGGCCGATCCTGCTCCTGCTGCTCGCCCTCGGGGTGCAGTCGCTCTGGTCGGCGGGCCGCGTTCGCCGATTGGCGCTGGCGTCGATCGTGCTGGTCTTCGCGACGAGCCAGGTCCGGTACACCGTGGAAGCGGTGCGCGGCGAGTATTGGCACAACATGCCGGTCCGGATCGTGCGCGTGTCGCTGCCGGCCGTCGACTGGGTACGCCGCAACGCGTCGCGCCGCGACCTCATCGCGACCGACATCGAGCTGATGGTCGGCCTGTACGCAGGCAACCGGACGATACCGATGTCCGTCGTGCTCGCCGGTTCGTACCTGCACGCGCCCGACATCGACGCCGTGGCGGCGGCCATGCAGGCTGGACTGCTGTGGTATGAACCGGATGTCGTCGTGCTCGCGACGGCGCCGTGGACACGCGCCGCCGAGCGATTCGCCGGGCCGGGCGGGCTGCTGCAACTCCGCGATACGCTGCCCGCTGGCGGGCGCGTGTATCGCTACGTCGGGAAGGGGCGTGCCGTGACGCCGTGATGCCGGCGCGCCAGGATCGCGCGGTACGCATCCGGCGCGCGCACGCCGGGCAGATCCGCAAACGGTTGGTGGTCCGCCCGCCTGCATGGCAAAGGTTCGCAGAACTGCCGCCACGGCCTGTGCGGGTCGGTAAGCTCCCCGGCCAGGTAGACTGGGAGCAGGGTGACTGCGCGCTGCCTATGACTAACTCCGCACCAGCTTCTTGTACTTGATCCGATGCGGCTGATCGGCATCCGGCCCCTTCCGCTTCTTCAGATCTTCTATATAAGAACCGAAGTTCCCCACACAATGGCGCGCCTCGCCAGCTGGGATTGGCTCGTGCACTTGTAACCTCTTGTCGTCATTGGGGATACACGGCACCAGCTGCTGATCTTCAAAAACAATCCCGGTGTCTGGTTACAAGCCTTTTGTAGCCAGCAGACCACTGAGCTACAAGTCCAGAACTCGTTCATCCACGTAGACTCGGCGGCTGCGCATCGGTCCAGGCCATCCCCCTGGTAAGCCGCAGTGGAGGTTTCGCGCAGTTACCCGGCCCGGACCAGCCCAGACTCTCACGCGATCGAGCCGACGCGTCGTTGCGCGCCCGCGTTCGATCCGGCACCATCATGCATGTCCTCTCGCCGCGAAGTCCTCGCACAGCTCGCAGCCCTCGCCGTCTTCCCGCGATTCAACTGGCAGTCGTTCGCCGGCGATCCGCTCGACGGCACCATCGCGGCGTACCAGGCGGGCCGCGCGCGCCGAGAGTGGACCGCACTCGACATCACGCAGCGCGCCCTGGAGCGATGCAGCACCGACGGCCGCGCCTGGCGCGCCATTGACGCACTGGCCAACACCGCGCTCACTGACGCGCGCGCCGCCGATGCCCGCCTGCGCGCCGGAACGAGCCGCGGCCCCCTCGATGGCGTGCCAGTCTTCGCGAAGGCCATCTACGACATGGAAGGCCTGCCGACCACCGGATCGAGCGCCGAATGGGCTGGGCTCTTTCCCGAGTCCGTCCAGCGCGACGCGCTCGAAATCGTTCGCCTCCGCGCCGCGGGCGCCGTGGTGCTCGGCAAGACGGCGGCCGATGATTTCGCGTACCGCGGCAATGGCACCAGCAGCCACACCGGGCAGGTGCTCAATCCATACGACCCCACGGGCACCAGAACGCCGGGCGGCTCGAGCGCAGGCTCCGCCGTCGCCGTGGCGGGCGGCATGGCATTCGCCGCGCTCGGCACCGACGACGGCGGCTCCAACCGCATCCCCGCGCAGTTCACCGGCGTCGTCGGGATGAAACCGACCTTCGGGCTGGTGCCGCGCACCGGCGTGATTCCAACCTGGCCCTACCTCGACACGCATGGCTCACTCTCGCGCACGGTGGCCGATACCGCGCTCATGCTCGCCGTGATGGCTGGCGCGGACGCATCGGACCCTCTCGCACTGACGGCCTCGTGGAGCGGTGCCCCCCTCGCGCGGCTCGCCGACGACGCGCTCGCCGGCGTGCGGCTGGGACTCGTCGAGTCACACGCGCCTCGCGCGCAGATGACGGCCGAGGCGCTCGCGACGTGGGATCGCGCGCTCGGCGATCTGCGGACAGCAGGTGCGACGGTCGAGCCATTTGAAGCGGTGATCACGCGTCTCAACTATCGAGACGCCTTCACGGCGTCGGCGCGCGACCGCGGCGATGTGCCGGTGAACGCGAACGCTCCGGCGCCGACGGCGAACGCGCTGTTCGCCTACTTCGCCGGGCGCACTCTCGAGCCGCGGACGGCAATCCAGCGTGGCTACGCCGCGTATCAGCGCTTCTACGACGTGTTGCCCAACACGTACGAAGAATGCGTGCCCCTCTTTGATGAACCGATGGCCGCCGACGCGGCGGGCCGCTCGTTTGCCAGATCGCGCGCCGACGTCGTCGCGACACTCGCGGCGTCGATGCGTGCGGCGGGAGTCGCGGCGATGGTCTATCCGACGATGCCATTCAACGCGCCGCGCGCCGCCGACAAATGGCCTGACATTCGCACGCCGCTCGGTTACGGCAACTGGCTCGGATTGCCGGAGGTGTCGGTGCCCG
>JBBQZD010000018.1:0-23036 GCA_038208045.1 Gemmatimonadales bacterium
AGGCTGATGCCTGCTGGCGGATGGCGGAATCAGGCACACGGCTCCCTCCTTCCGCCATCCGCCATCCGCCATCCGCCATCCGCCATCCGCCATCCGCCATCCGCCATCCGCCATCCGCCATCCGCCATCCGCCGTCCGCCATCCGCCATCCGCCGTCCGCCATCCGCCATCCGCCATCCGCCATCCGCCATCCGCCATCCGCCATCCGCCATCACCCATCGCACCGCATATCATGCTTACGATTGAAAACCTCACCGCCAACGTCGGCGACAAGCAGATCCTCAAGGGCATCTCCCTCACCGTGAATGCCGGTGAGGTGCACGCCATCATGGGCCCGAACGGGTCGGGCAAGTCGACGCTCGCCCAGGTCATCGCCGGCCATCCCGGCTATGAAGTCACGGGCGGCTCCGTGACCTACCTCGACGAGGATCTCCTCGACATGGACGCCGAGGTGCGCGCCCAGAAGGGCATCTTCCTCGCCTTCCAGTATCCGGTGGAGATTCCCGGCGTCACCAACGCCTACTTCCTGCGCTCGGCGTACAACGAAATCCGCAAGGCGCGCGGCGAGGAGGAGCTGGACCCGATGGAGTTCCTCGACGTCATGGAGCAGAAGCTGAAGGTCGTCGACATGGACCAGACGATGCTGCAGCGCGCCGTGAACTTCGGGTTCTCCGGCGGCGAGAAGAAGCGCAATGAGATCCTGCAGATGGCCGTGCTGTCGCCGAAGCTGGCGATCCTCGACGAGACGGACTCGGGCCTCGACATCGACGCGCTGCGCATCGTCGCCGAGGGCGTGAACAAGCTGAAGCGCCCGGAGAACGCGACCGTCGTCGTGACGCACTACCAGCGCCTGCTGAACTACATCGTGCCGGACTTCGTGCACGTGCTGGCGCAGGGCCGCATCATCAAGTCGGGCGGCAAGGAACTGGCGCTCGAGCTCGAGGAGCGGGGCTACGACTGGCTGCTGGAATCCGCGGAGGCGGTCGCGTGAGCGCGCCCTCTCCCTACCGCGAACTGTTCGACGCCACGTCGGGTGCCGCGGCCAAGGACTGGCTGCCCCAGCTGAAGACCTCGGCCATCGAGCAGTTCGAGGCCGTGGGTTTCCCGACGACGCGCGACGAGGACTGGCACTTCACCTCGGTGGCGCCGATCGTCGAGCGCACGTTCAAGCCCGCCAAGGCCACGCAGCCGACCACGCTCACTGCGGCGGACCTCGCGCCGTTCACCTTCGGCCAGGCCGGCTGGCACCTGCTCGTCTTCGTGAACGGACGCTACGAGCCGTCGCTCTCCTCCTTCGCCGAGCTCGACGCCGAGGCGCGCGTGATGACCTTTGGCGAGGCGCTGAAGGAAGCGCCGGAGCTGCTCGCCGAGCGCCTCGGCACCCTGGCGCCCGCCGAACATGCCTTCACGGCGCTGAACACGGCGTTCGTGGCCGACGGCGTGGTGATTCACGTGCCCGGCGACTGCGCGCTCGAAGCGCCGGTGCATGTCGTCTACCTCACGGACGCCCATGCGACGAACCTGTCGCTCCATCCGCGCATGCTGGTGGTGGCCGAGCGCGGTGCGCAGGTGACGCTCATCGAGTCGTTCGTGGCGATCGGCGGCGCATCGTACTTCACCAACCACGTCGCCGAGGTGTTCGTGGGCGACGGGGCGCGCGTGGACCACTACAAGGTGCAGCGCGAGAGCCCGGCGGCCTTCCACGTGGGCACGACGCAGGCCACGCAGGGCCGCGACTCGATCTACCACTCGTTCTCGTTCGCCACGGGGGCGCAGCTGTCGCGCACCAACGTCTACTCCAAGCTGCTGGGCATGAACGCGGAGGTGCGCCTGAACGGCCTGTACGCGCTGGACGAGGCGCAGCACGGCGACCACCAGACGTTCGTGGAGCACATCTCGCCCAACTGCTCGAGCCGCGAGGTGTACAAGGGCATCCTCGACGGCACGGCGCACGGCGTGTTCAACGGCAAGGTCTTCGTGCATCCCGAAGCGCAGAAGACCGACGGCAAGCAGACCAACCAGGCGCTGCTGCTCGGCGAGGGGGCGCGCGTAGACACCAAGCCGCAGCTGGAGATCTTTGCGGACGACGTGAAGTGCACGCACGGCGCGACGGTGGGCCGGCTGGACGAGCAGGCGCTGTTCTACATGAAGAGCCGCGGCATCGGCGGCGAGCGCGCCCGCTCGCTGCTCACCTATGCCTTTGCCGCCGACGTGCTGGAGCTCATCGAGCTCGAGCCGCTGAAGGCGGCGCTCGAAGGGCAGGTGTTCGAGCGATTCGTCCAGGCCGAGCAGGTCTAGGGAGCCCCCGTGTCCGCGGAACTCGACGAGCTGTACCAGAGCATCATCCTCGACCACAACCGCCGGCCACGCAATTTTCGCGTGATGGACGACGCCAGCGCGCATGCCGACGGCATGAACCCGCTGTGCGGCGACCAACTGACCGTCTGGCTGAAGGTCGACGACGACCGGATCAGCGACGTGTCGTTTCAGGGGAGCGGCTGCGCCATCTCCAAGGCGAGCGCGTCGCTGATGACCGCGGCCGTGAAGGGCAAGACGCGCGAGGAAGCCGAGCAGCTGTTTGAGAAGTTCCACGGCGTCGTGACGGGCACGCATCCCGAGCACGCCGAGTCGCTGGGATCGCTGAAGGCGCTGGGCGGCGTGTCGCGTTTTCCGCTGCGCGTGAAGTGCGCCTCGCTGGCCTGGCACGCCATGCACGCTGCGCTCGCGCAGGACAGCGCACCCTCAGCGCCGGTCAGCACGGAATGACCACGACGGCCGTCGATCGGCGCGTCGGGCGCGCGGCGACGAAAGGCCTGGGCGACCTGCGCGCGGACTTTCCACTGCTCGCCGCCAACCCGGGCCTGGTCTACCTCGACTCGGCGGCGACGTCGCAGAAGCCGCGTGCGGTGCTGGACGCGATCGTGCGCTACTACGAGACCGCCAACGCCAACCCGCACCGCGGCGCGTACAAGCTGAGCGGCGCGGCGACGGACGCGTACCACGGCGCGCGCGCCACGATCGCCCGCTTCCTGGGCGCGGCCGACGCCGACACGCTCATCTTCACGCGCGGTACCACCGAGGCCATCAACCTGCTGGCGACGGCGTGGGGGCACTCGCACGTGCATCGCGGCGACCGCATCGTCGTGACGCGCCTCGAGCACCACGCCAACTTCGTCACGTGGCAGCAGATGGCGCGTGCGGTGGGCGCCGAGTTCCGCATCTGCGAACTGACCGAAGCCGGTGACCTTGACCTCGACCAGCTGCGCACGCTGGTGACGGCCAACACCCGGGTGGTGGCGTTCGGCCACGTGTCGAATGCCCTGGGTACCGTGAACGACGTGGCCGAGATCGTGAAGATCGCGCACGCGGCCGGCGCGCTGGCCTTCTGCGACGGCGCACAGGGCGCGCCACACCTGCGGGTCGGGTTCGACGCGCTCGGCGTGGACGCGTACGCGTTCAGTGGCCACAAGATGCTCGGCCCCATGGGCATCGGCGGCGTGATCGTCCGCCGCAAGTTGCTGGAGGCGATGCCGCCGTACCAGTTCGGCGGCGACATGATCGAGTTCGTGTTCGACGGCGACTCCACGTGGAACACGCTGCCGCACAAGTTCGAGGCCGGCACGCCGAACGTGGAAGGCGCGGTGGGGCTGGAGGCCGCGGTGCGGTACCTCGACGGGCTGGGCATGGACGCCGTGCGCGCGCACGAGGTGGAACTGTCGCGCTACGCGCTGCAACTGCTCGGGGACATCGAAGGCCTCGAGATTCACGGGCCGGCGACGGCCGAGGCACGCAGCGGCGTGGTGAGCTTCACGCTCGGCGACATCCACCCGCACGACCTGAGCACGATGCTCGACGTGGACGGCGTCTGCGTGCGCGCGGGCCATCACTGCGCCCAGCCGCTGATGCGTGCGCTCAAGGTGAGCTCGACGGTGCGCGCCAGCTTCTACGTGTACAACACGCTGGCCGACATCGACGCGCTGGCCGCGTCACTGCGCAAGGCGAAGGAGCGCTTCGGTGCCCACCACGGCTGACGGCGGCGCGGGGCTGTCGGCGCTTTATCAGGAGCGCATCCTCGCGCACTATCGCAAGCCGCACCACAAGGGCACCGTCGAGCGCGCCACCGGCGTGCACACCGTGAAGAACCCGCTGTGCGGCGATGACGTGACAGTGGCGGTGCGTGAAGTGGACGGCGTGGTGGTGGACGCGGCCTTCACCGGCACGGGCTGTTCCATCACGCAGGCGTCGGCCTCGATGTTGATGGACCTGGTGCGCGGCAAGAGCCCGGGCGAGATCGACGTTCTGCAGCGCGCGTTCGACGCGATGCTGGCGGGGGAAGGCGCAGACCACGCACTGGGCGAAATGCAGGCGTTGAGCGGCGTGGCGGCGTTCAAGGCGCGGCACAAGTGCGCGCGGCTGCCGTGGCAGGCGCTGCATGGGGCGCTGGGGAACGGCGGACGGTAGACGGTAGATGGCGGATGGCGGATGGCGGATGGCGGATGGCGGCATATGACGCTCGCCACGGAAGGTTCCGGGCGTCATTTTCCAGCATGCGTCGTCTCGTCATTGCTTCATTCGCAGTATTGCTCGCGGGCTGCGCCACCGGCGGCGACTCGCCGTCGTCGCCGACGACCCCCGTGACGCCACCGTCGGGTGGCGGCACCACCACGCCGCCCACGACGACCCCCGCCGACCCTCCGGTTATCACGCGCGAGTTTCGCGGCCTCTGGGTCGCGACGGTAGCCAACATCGACTGGCCGACGGCGACAGGCTTGAGCCAGGCAGCCGCCATGGCCGAGATGCGCGTGATCCTCGACCGTGCGCAGGCACTGCGGATGAACGCGGTCATCGTGCAGGTGCGCGCGGCGGGCGATGCGCTGTACCGCTCACCCATCGAACCGTGGGCCAAGTCGCTCACCGGCACGCAGGGCGTCGACCCGGGATGGGATCCGCTCGAGTCGTGGGTGACGGAGGCGCACGCGCGCGGCCTCGAACTGCACGCCTGGTTCAATCCGTACCGCGCGGGCAACCTGAAGGACACGTTGACGCTCGCCGCCAGTCACCTGGCCAAGCGGCGGCCCGACCTCGCGCGCATCGCCGAGGGCCAGCTCTGGTTCGACCCGGGCGAACCGGACGTGCAGACGCAGACGCTGAACGTGATCACGGACGTGCTGTCGCGGTACGATATCGATGGCGTGCACCTCGACGACTACTTCTATCCGTATCCGCTGGGCAGCACGCCGGTCTTTCCCGACGACGCCACGTACGCGAGGTACCTCGCCGCGGGCGGCGTGGCCATGGCCCGCGACGACTGGCGCCGGCAGAACGTCAATGGCTTCATCCAGCGCCTGTACGCCGAGGTGCATCGCGTGAAGCCGTCGCTGAAGGTGGGGCTCTCGCCCTTCGGCATCTGGCGTCCGGGCAACCCGGCGGGCATCACGGGTCTTGATGCATACGCCCAGATCTTCGCCGATTCGAAGAAGTGGCTCGAGAACGGCTGGCTCGACTACTGCGCGCCGCAGCTCTACTGGTCGATGTCGAGCACGGGGCAGAACTTCACGGCGCTGCTCGACTGGTGGATCTCGGTGAACACGCAGAAACGCCACCTCTGGCCTGGCCTCGCCGCGTACCGCGTGGCGGACGGCACGTCGAGCCAGTTCGTGGCGACGGAGATCGTCAACCAGATCTCGACGACCCGCACCCGCGCCGGTGCCGCCGCCGGGGGCGCCAGCGGCACGCTGCTCTACAACACGACCTCCGTCCGGCTCAACGCGGCACGCTGCTCTACAACACGACCTCCGTCCGGCTCAACAAGGGGGGCCTGGCCGACGCACTGGCCGCCTCGTCGTTCACCGCGGCAGGACTGGTGCCGGCCTCACCCTGGCTGGACGCCGTCGCGCCGTCGGCGCCCTCGCTGACGGTCACCGTGCAGGCCGCCGCGATGAAGGCCCAGTGGACGCCGACGGGCACGGAGGCGGCACGCTGGTGGCTGCTGCAGTGGCACACGGGCAGCGGCTTCTGGGGATCGCGCCTGCTCTGGGGCACCGAGCGCAGCGTGGACTTCTCGTTCAGCGGCACGACCGACCGGCCCGACCTCATCGCACTGGGCGCCCTCGACGCGGCGATGAACCTGTCGGCGCTCGTCACGTGGCGCGCAAGCGCGCGCTAGGATTCAGCATGCCCATTGCTGCTCCGCGCCGGACCGGCGGTCACCTGGTCGCCGACGTGCTGCACCGCCATGGTGTGCGCGCCCTGTTCACGCTCACCGGCGGGCACATCGCGCCCATCCTCGTGGAGTCGAAGCGGCTCGGCATTCGCGTCATTGACGTGCGGCAGGAGGAAACCGCGGTCTTCGCCGCCGACGCCATGGCGCGCCTCACCGGCGTCGGCGTGGCCGTCGTCACGGCCGGCCCCGGCGTGACCAACGCGCTCACCGCGCTGACCAACGCGAAGATGGCGCGCGCGCCGATGCTCCTCATCGGCGGTGCCACGGCCACCGTACTGCGCGGCCGCGGCTCGTTGCAGGACATCGACCAGATGACCCTGATCCGCCCGCACGTCAAGCACGCCGAGCAGGTGCGCCGCGTGGCGGACATCGTCGAGTCGCTCGAGCGGGCGCTCCGCCGCGCGCGCGAGGGCGTGCCGGGGCCGGTCTTCGTGGAACTGCCGCTCGACCTGCTCTACAGCGAGCCGATCGTGCGTGCCATGATGGGCATCGCCGAGCCACTGCCCGCCGGTACGCCGCTGCGCAAGAAGCTGGAGCACTGGTACCTCAGCCGGCATGCGGCGCGGGTGTTCACCCGGGGCGGCGCGACACCAAACGATCCGCAAACCGTCCTGCGCGTCTGGCCGAGTGCCCGCACGCTGCGACGCGTGTCGAGAATGCTCGCCGGCGCCGAGCGACCGGTGCTCGTGATCGGCAGTCAGGGCACCGAATGCGCCGCCGAGGCCGACGTGCTGGCGGACGCCGTGCGCGCGCTCGGCGCGCCCGTCTATTTGGCGGGGATGGCGCGTGGACTGCTCGGGGCGTCGGACGGCCAGCACGTGCGGCACCATCGCAAGGAGGCGCTGCGTGAGGCCGATCTCGTACTGCTGTGCGGCGTCCCGATGGATTTCCGCCTCGACTACGGGCGGCAAATCGGCCGGGGCGCCACCGTCGTGGCGGTGAATCGCGACCGGGCCGAACTGCAGAAGAACCGGCGTACAGCGCTGGCCGTGTGTGCTGACGCCGACCTGTTCGTCCGCGCGCTCGCGGCCGCCGGAGCACGCACCTCCTGCGCGCCGTGGAGCGTGCGGCTGGCTGAACGTGATGCCGCCCGCGACGCGGCGATCACCGGGCAGGCCGCGCTCGACGTGGCGCCGCTGAATCCGATTGCCGTCTGTCGCGCCGTGGACGGTGCGCTCGCCGATGCGTCGACCATCGTGGTGGACGGCGGCGATTTCGTCGGGACGGCGTCGTACGTGCTGCGCCCGCGCGCGCCAATGCGCTGGCTCGACCCGGGCGTCTTCGGAACGCTCGGCGTCGGCGCCGGCTTCGCGCTGGCCGCCAAGCTGGTGCGTCCCGACGACGACGTCTGGCTGCTGTGGGGCGACGGCGCCGCGGGCTACGGCGTGGTGGAACTCGACACGTTCGTGCGGCACGGTCTGCCCGTGATCTGCGTCGTGGGCAACGATGGCGCATGGACGCAGATTGCGCGCGAACAGGTGCCCATGCTGGGCGACGACGTGGGCACCCAGCTGGGGCGCACCAGATTCCACGAGGTCGCCGAAGCGCTCGGCGCGCGCGGCCTGCTGCTGGACGATCCGGCACGCATTGCCGAGACGATGCGCGAGGCGCGGCGGCTGGCACGCACCGGTACCGTGGTGCTCGTCAACGCGCACATCGGCGTCTCGGAGTTCCGAAAGGGGTCAATGAGCATGTAGTCGCGCGAAGCGCGACAGAGCGCGTCAGAGCGGCTCAAACCTCGCTTGGAAGAACCGCAGGTACTTCGGCTCGTATACCAGCGTGAGCCCGTGAACGCTTTCCCGCTGCTCGTACACGGCCTTCACCGACTCGGCGACCACATCCATGTGCGCCTGCGTGTACACGCGGCGCGGGATGGTGAGCCGCGTGAGTTCGAGCTTCGGCCGGTTGTGGTCTCCGGTGGTAGCGTTGCGGCCGGCGCTCACGATGCCGCGTTCCATGGCCCGGATGCCGCTGTCGAGATAGAGCTGCGCGGCGAGCGTCTGTGCGGGGAACTGGTCCTGCGTGAGCTGCGGATAGAAGCGCCTGGCATCCAGGAAGATCGCGTGACCTCCGATGGGCTCCATCATCGGCACGCCCCATTCCTCGAGCAGGCCGCCGAGGTAGCGCACCTGACCGATGCGCGCGCGGATGTGTTCGTCCTGCACTGACTCCGCCGTGCCGATGGCCATCGCCTCCATGTCGCGGCCGGCGAGGCCGCCGTAGGTGTGCAGGCCCTCGAAAACCACCACCAGGTTGCGCAGCTCCTCAAAGGTGTCGAAGTCGTTGACCGCCACCCAGCCGCCGATGTTCACCAGCGAGTCCTTCTTGGCGCTCATCCACGCGCCGTGGGTATGCGAGCAGAACTCGAGCAGGATCTGCGCAATGCTCTTTTTGGCGTAGCCCTCCTCGCGTTCCTGAATGAAGAAGGCGTTTTCCACCGCCCGCGTGGCGTCGAGGTAGAGCTTGATGCCGTGGGTGTCGCACCAGGCACGCAGCGCCTTGACGTTGGCCATCGACACCGGCTGACCGCCGGCCATGTTCACGGTCGCGCCCAGCGAGATGTAGGCGATCTTCGCTGCCCCTTCCTTCTTGACCAGCGCATCGAGCTTGGCGATGTCGACGTTGCCCTTGAACGCACCGCGGTTCAGCGGGTCATGCGCCTCGTCCACGATGACGTCCACGAAGATGCCGCCAGCCATTTCCTGGTGCAGGCGCGTCGTCGTGAAGTACATGTTGCCCGGCACGAACTGGCCCGGCTTGATCTCGGTGCGGCTCAGCAGGTTCTCGGCGCCCCGGCCCTGGTGCGTGGGTACGAGGTACTTGTAGCCGTAGTACCGCTGGATGGCTTCTTCGAGATGGTAGAAGTTCGTGGACCCGGCGTACGCTTCATCACCGGCCATCATCCCCGCCCACTGCCGATCGCTCATCGCGCTGGTGCCGCTGTCGGTGAGCAGATCGATGTACACGTCGGCGGAACGCAGGAGGAACGTGTTGTAGCCGGCCTCCGTGAGGGCGCGCTCACGCTCGGGACGATCGTTCATGGTCAGCGGTTCGACCATCTTGATCTTCCATGGCTCGGCCCAGGAGCGGCGGCCGGCCTGCTGGCCCATCGTGCGGGGCACTTCGTGCTTGTCAGTCATGTGGGGATGAGGCGCTGGCGCGCCGGTCAGAGATCGTCGTCGGGGTAACCTGTTGAATTTCGCCGGCGCACGGCCTTGGTATCATCAGCGTTCACACCACAGGCCGTCGGGTAATTGCCCACGGCGGTTCGCCGTGCGCGTCGGACGCCTGTTGAGCCCGATCGCGCACGCATGGTTGCGCGGTAGATTTGCTGGATGCGGGCGGTGCCCGCGTCACCATTTCGTGCGGGGGTTCCACCATGAACATCATTCGAGCATCGGCGCTCGCGCTTGCCGTGGGCGCGATGAGCGCCTCGCTGGCCATAGCGCAGGACGCCAAGGCGTACGGCAAGCCGCTTTCCCTGAAAACCGCCACGCCGATCTCCGCGATCCTCAAGAACCCGAAGTCGTTCGAGGGCAAGCGCGTGCAGGTCGAGGGTCTGATCGTGGAGGTGTGCGAGGAACGCGGCTGCTGGATCAAGATTGCGAGCGACAAGCCGTTCGAGTCCATCCGCTTCAAGGTCGAGGACGGCGTCATCACCTTTCCCATGGAAGCGCGCGGCAAGCTCGTGCTGGCCGAAGGCATCGTGGCGGTGAAGTCCATGACGCGCGAGGAGGCCGTGGAGCAGGCGCGGTACATGGCCGAGGAACGCGGCACGCTCAAGTCGTTCGATCCGGCCACGATCAAGGGTCCGGTGACGGACATCCAGATCATGGGTGACGGCGCGCGGGTCAAGTAGGCTGTGACGGAACAGGCGCGGCCGATGACGTGGAGGCGGTGGAGCATCGTGCTGCACCGCGACATCGGTTATCTGGCCGTGGGACTGACGCTGGCGTACGCCATTTCCGGCCTCGCCGTGAACCATCGCGCCGACTGGAACCCGAACTACCGGATCTCGAAAGAGTTCGTGAACATCGCACCGATCACGGCTGCAACGACTCCCGAGGTCGTCGCCGCGGTCGTGAGTCGCCTCGGGCTCGAGGGAACGCCGAAGAACACGTTCCAGCCCGATCCGCAGACACTCCAGCTCTTCTACAAGGCCAAGGTCGTGCACGTGGACCTGCCAACGGGCAAGGTGATGGTCGAGCGGACCGTACCCCGGCGCGTGCTGTACGAGATGAACCAGCTGCACCTGAACGGGCCCAAGAAGGCCTGGACGTACGTGGCCGACCTGTACGCAATTGCGCTCATTCTGCTGGCCGTGACTGGTCTCTTCGTGCTCAAGGGACGACTCGGCATCACCGGCCGGGGTGGCTGGCTCACGGCCGCCGGAGTATTGATTCCAGCGGTGGCGTGGTTTCTGTACCTGCGATAGCCGAGGCCGGAGGCCAGTGAATCTCCACGACGCAGTCAACATCGAGGACCTGCGCACCCTTGCGCGCCGCCGGCTGCCGAAGTTCATCTTCGACTATGTCGACGGGGGGTCGGAGGACGAAGTGACGCTGCGCGGCAATCGCGCGGCGTTCGCGCGCCTGAGATTCCGGCCGCGGACGCTCGTTGACGTCTCGCAACGCGACCTGCGCACGGACATCCTCGGTACGCCGGCGGCGTTTCCCGTCATCGCGGGGCCCGTCGGCCTGCTCGGCTTCACCTGGCGGCACGGTGACCTCGAGATGGCGCGCGGCGCCGCAGCGGCGGGCGTGCCCTACGGCTTGTCCACCGTGTCCATGCACTCGCTCGAGGACGTGGCGCGCGACGCCGGCGGACGGCTCTGGTTCCAGTGCTACGTTTTCCGCGACCGGGCCGTCACCGATGCGATGATTCGCCGCGCCGCCGGCGCCGGCTACGACACGCTGATCATCACGAGCGACTTCGCCGTGCCCGGCAAGCGGGAGCGCGACTGGCGTTCCGGACTGCTGCCCGACACCAAGTTGACGCTTCGCACCAAGCTCGACGTCCTGATGCACCCGCGCTGGGCGCTGCGCGTCGGCCTGCAGCATCCCACGTTCGTGAACGTCGAGCGCGAGCTGATGAAAGGGGGCGACGCCGCGAAATTCGTGCCGCTCAACATGTTTGATCCTGCGCTCAACTGGGACGACCTGCAGCGCTTCCGCGACCAGTGGAAGGGCAAGCTGCTGCTCAAGGGCGTACTCCGCGCCGATGATGCGGCGCGTGCCGTGGCCTGCGGGGTAGATGGCGTCGTGCTGTCGAACCACGGCGGCCGGCAGCTCGACAGCGCCATCAGCGCGGTTGACGCGCTTCCTGACGTCGTGCGCGAGATCGGCGGTCGCGCCGCCATCATCGTGGATGGCGGCATCCGTCGCGGCAGCGACATCGCCAAGGCCGTCGCGCTCGGCGCCACCGCCGTGATCCTCGGCCGTGCCGTGACGTACGGCGTCGCCGCGGGCGGAGCGGCCGGCGTCGTGCGCGCACTCGACATTCTGCGTGACGAGTTCGACCGGGCGCTCGCGCTCAACGGCTGCCGCACACCGGCAGAGCTGTCGCCCGACCTGATCACCACGGTACCCTGAATCACCTCGCGCTTCGTTGGCTGCTTCCTCTCGACCTCCATACTGCCATGCGCCGCTTCCCGTCGATTGCCCTGCTCGCCCTGTTGTCCGCGCCGCTTGCCGCACCGCACGTGGCGCGTGCCCAGGCCGATCCCGCGCTAGCCGCGCGCATCAAGCAGAACTACCGCAAGCTCGAGATGCGGATCCCGGTGCGTGACGGCGTCAAGCTGTTCACCTCGATCTACGTGCCGAGGGACACGACGCGGCGCTATCCCATTCTCATGTCGCGCACGCCGTACTCCGTGTCACCGTACGGCGACACGCTGTTCAAGCCCGCGCTGGGTCCCTCGGGCAACCCGAAGTGGGTGGACGATGGCTACATCTTCGTCTACCAGGACGTGCGCGGCCGCAACTTCTCCGAGGGTGTCTTCCGCGACATGACGCCCATTCTCGAGAAGCACGTGAAGCCGACCGACGTGGACGAGGGCACCGACACCTTCGACTCCGTCGAGTGGCTGGTGAAGAACCTGCCGACTACGGGCAAGATCGGCATCTACGGCACGTCGTACCCGGGCTTCTACACGAGCGCGAGCTGCCTGTCGCGGCATCCGGCGGTCGTGGCCTGCTCGCCGCAGGCGCCGATGACGGACATCTGGATGGGCGACGACAATTTTCATGGCGGCGCCTTCCTGCTGGCCCACAACCTCGGCTTCTACGCCAACTTTGGCCGCGGGCCGCGCACCGCGCCGGGTCCCGACCCGCGCTATCCCTTCACCATGGGTACCCGCGACGCCTATCAGGGCTACCTGCAGCTCGGCCCGATCGGGCACGGATCCCAGAAGTGGATAGACAGCGCCACCTCGCCGCTCTGGCAGACCATCCTGCAGCACCCCACGTACGACGCGTTCTGGAAGGCGCGCGACGTGCGGCCGCACCTGCACGACGTGAAGGCGGCAGTGCTTACGGTGGGCGGCTTCTACGACACCGAGGACCTGCACGGGCCGTGGTGGGTGTACGGCAGCATCGCCGCGCAGAGCCCGGCGACCGACAATCGCCTCATCGTCGGCCCGTGGTCGCACGGCGGGTGGAGCCGTGGCGACGGCACGACGCTCGGCAACCTGCAGTGGCAGTACAAGACGGGTCCGTTCTTCCGCGACTCGGTGGAATACCCGTTCTTTGCGCATCATCTGAAGGGCGCGCCGCTCGCCGACGCGACGCGCGTGCTCGTCTTTCGCACAGGCGCCGACACGTGGGACCGGTATCCGTCGTGGCCGGCGCCCGAGGCGAAGAAGGCCTCGCTCTACCTGCATCCAAACGGCAAGCTCGGCTTCCAGCCGCCTGTCGGCGGCTCCGCGTTCGACCAGTACGTGAGTGATCCCGCCAAGCCGGTGCCGGTCGTGGACCGCATCGAGCCGCAGGGCATGCCACGCGACTACATCACGGCCGACCAGCGCTTCGCCTCGCGCCGGCCCGACGTGCTCGTCTACCAGTCAGACGTGCTCACCGAGGACGTCACGCTCACGGGGCCGGTGACACCCGTGCTGCACGTCAGCACCAGCGGCACCGACGCCGACTTCATCGTGAAGCTGGTTGATGTCTTCCCGGATGACGCGCCCAACTGGAGCGGCGACAACAGCGGCTTCATCGTGGGCGGCTACCAGCAGCTCGTGCGGGGCGAGCCGTTCCGCGCCCGCTACCGGCGCTCGTTCGAGAAGCCGGTGGCGATGGTGCCGAACCAGCCCGACTCGATCCGCTTCGAGATGCCGTCCATCCACCACACCTTCCGGAAAGGACACCGGATCATGGTGCAGGTGCAGAGCTCGTGGTTCCCGCACATCGACCGCAACCCGCAGCAGTACGTGCCCAACATCTTCCTGGCGAAGCCGATCGACTTCCGCACGGCGACGATGAAGGTGTACCACAGTCGGGCGCGGGCGACGCGTCTCGAGGTGCGACAGCTGCCGTAACTCTTCCCCGCGTCGGGCCGGACTCAGGGTCGCGCGAGCGTCGAGAGCAGGAAGAGGACGTTGGCCGAGCCGTCCATGATGGGCTCGTTGGTGGAGTAGTCGCCGAAGTCGTCGTGATAGACGATGAACCCGGTGTTCCACTTCGCGAACGCGTCGGGGTGCGTGAGCGAGATGCCGGCCAGGTTGCGGTAGATGGACTGGTACACGGGGCCGTCCACGAGGCCTCCGTCGAGTTGCAGCTTCAGGCGCAGCGACACCACGGAGTGCGGGTCGCGTGGGAACCGGCCGTTCGCCGGGATGCCAATGACCATGGAGACGCCCCACGGATTCACGCCAAAGAGCCAATCAATGGCCGCCTGCTCGAGCTCGCGGAATTGCTGGTCGCCCGTCATTCGGCGGTACAGCACCGCCTGCACGGCGAGCGACGTCATGAGGTCGTTGGAGCACCAGATGAACGGGATGCCGGCGCGGAACCCGTTGGTCGCACGGCCCGCCACCGCCCGAAGGCCATCGCGGTAATAGCCGGCGAGCGCGGCGCGTGACGTCGGCGTGCCGCGTCGCCACGCCTCGAAGTGCCCGATGTTGTGGAACGGATACCACTGGTAATGGCTTGCCGTGTCGGCGCCCATCCACGGCTTCACCTTCGCCTGCGCCGCAAACGCCGTGGCGCGCGTGCGATATCGCGGCTCGCCAGAGAGCGCAAAGAGCGCCGCGGCGCCGAGCTCCATGTCGTCGGCCCAGTCTTCTTCCTCGTAGAAGTACGGCGAGCGCGCCGACGCGCCCTGGCAGGCGCCGGGGTACTTCTCACCGAGTGCGAAGGCGGCGCGCGCCTTGCGTTGCAGCGTGTCGGCGAACACGGGGTCGCGCGCGCGCAGCAGTTGCGCCCCGAGGGCGAACGCGGCCGCGTACTTGCCGGCGATGGAGGCGTAGCCCGTGGACCGGTTGCGGTATCGCAACAGGCCCTGCGGGATGCCCGTGCACGGATACAGCGGGCGCGCGCCGCCACGTCCCCAGCCGTAGTCCGAGGAATCCGTGGCCGGCACCTCGAAGAAGACGTGGTCGCGGTCATCGCCGAGCTGGTGCAGCATCAGCGAGTCGTCGGGGAACATCTTGAGCAGCCACACCAGGCCGTGCCGGGCCTCGTCGAGCACGTCAGGCACGCCGTTGGCGCCGGACCGGCCATCGGCCTCGTGCGCGTCGCCGAAGGCGCGGGGATGGTCGCGAAACGCCTGCAGCATCTGGAACGTGGCGGTGGCCGAAGTCGTGACGTACTGCAGGTAGTCGGACGCGTCGGCCCAGCCGCCGCTCGCCGGCAGGAACTCCCCCGCGCGCGTCGGGTGGTCGACGATGATGCCGTCCTTGGTGTGCAGCGTCGCGTTGAAGACCGGGTTGTACCCCGAGCGCTGTTCCCGCATGTAGCGGAGCGGGACGTCGGCCAGCCCGTTCCAGACCTTCGTGCCGATGGTCAGCGCGGGCGAGGTGAGTGCACCGGCGCGCACCTGGTACGTGCCCGGCGTGCGCAACGCGGAGAAATCGAGCCGGTACGTGTCGACGCACGGGCCAAACGCACCTGATGACACGACGGGTTTCGGACCCAGAACGCGTCGGCCCGTTGCGTCAACGACGTCGAAGGACTCGATGGGGCGCGGCGCGAGCGCGCAGACCACCGCGATCTTGGGCGCGTCAACGAGGTAGCCCACCTGGTTGACGCGAATGGCGTCATCGGGAGACTGGGCGGCGAGGCCTGCGGCACCAACCGTCAGGGCCGCTGCCATCATGAGCATTCCGTGTGTGCCGGGCATGCCGCTCAAGCTAGGCATCCCCGGACGACACCGCGACCCGCTGGTCCTGGCGGACTAGCCAACGTCTGCACGGGCATTCACGTTTTTCCTGTGCGTCCCGTGCGCACCCACCCGAGGAACCCTGTCATGTACAGACGCTTGCCATTCGCCCTGTTGCTCGCCGCCGCCGTCTCCAGCGTGCCGATGGACGCCACGGCGCAGAAGACGCAGAAGCCGCCGCTGCACGGCCGGCACTGGATGGCCGTCACTGGCAAGCCGCTGGCGGCCACGGCCGGCGCGATGACCCTTGCCAAGGGCGGCAACGCGATTGACGCGGCCTGCGCCATGCTGGCGTCGGTGGCCACCATGTGGGATGTGCTGAGCTGGGGCGGCGAGACGCAGGCGCTCATCTATCACCCGGGCCTCAAGAAGGTCATCGGCATCAACGCACTCGGCGTCGCGCCCACGGGGGCGACTGCCGAGTTCTACCGGAGCAAGGGGTTCCGCTACCCGCCCGAGTTCGGACCGCTTGCCGCCGTCACGCCCGGCACGCCCGGCGGCCTGATGACGATGCTCGCCGAGTACGGGCGCATGTCGCTGAAGGACGTGCTCGCCCCCGCCATCCAGATGGCCGACGGCTACGCCATCGAGGCGCAAACGGCCAACCTGATTGAGAGCAACAAGAAGGAAATCAAGAAATGGAAATACTCCACGGCGGTCTACCTGCCGCACCTCGGCGAGAAACGCGAGGCGCCCGAGGCCGGTGAAGTCTTCGTGCAGCAGAACCTCGCCGCGACCCTGCGCAAGCTGGTGGACGCCGAGCAGGCGGCGCTGAAGGCGGGCAAGACGCGCAAGGAAGCCATCTATGCGGCCTACGACCGCTTCTACACGGGTGACATCGCGCAGGAACTGGTGCGCGGCACGCGCGAGGAAGGCGGGCTGTTCACGATGCAGGACCTGGCCAACTGGAAGGTGAAGATCGAGGAGCCGCTCTCGACCAACTACAAGGGCGTGGACGTCTACAAGCTGCAGCAGTGGCAGCAGGGCCCGGTCATGCTGCAGGCACTGAACATTCTCGAGAACGCCGACGTCAAGGCGATGGGCTACAACAGCGCGCGGTACCTGCACACGATCTACCAGGCGATGTCGATGGCCTTTGCCGACCGTGACTTCTACTACGGCGATCCCGCCTTCGCGCCGGGCCAGCCCATGAAGGGGCTGCTGTCGAAGGAGTACGCGAAGCAGCGCTACGCGCAGATCAACTGGGCGCGCAACGACGCCAACGTGAAGCCGGGCGATCCGTACCCGTTCGAAGGGCGCGCCAATCCGATGAAGGCGCAGCTCGATGCGTGGACGGTGCTGCCGGCGCCGTCGTCGATGCCGCGCAGCGGACAGCAGGACCAGATGCCGCCGGGAATGCCGGATGGCGGACGGCAGATGGCCGACTCCGCATTCATGGCGACGTTCTATGCGGGAACGACGTCCATTCAGGCCGCAGACGAGGAAGGATGGGTGATCTCGGTGACGCCATCGGGCGGCTGGCCGCCGGCCGTGATCGCCGGCAACACGGGCGTCGGGCTCTCGCAGCGCGCGCAGAGCTTCGTGACGGCGCCGGAAGACGGGCCGTTCAACGTCATCGAGCCGGGCAAGCGGCCGCGCGTCACGCTCACGCCGACGCTGGCCCTGAAGGACGGCGCCCCGTACATGGCCTTCTCGGTGCAGGGCGGCGACTCGCAGGACCAGAACCTGCTGCAGTACCTGATGAACGTGGTGGACTTCGGCATGACGCCGCAGGAAGCGGTCGAGGCGCCGAACATCAACACATTCCAGATGCGGTCGTCGTTCGGCCAGCACGAGAGCCGGCCGGGACGCATGCTGGCGGCGGAGTCACTGCCATTCTACGTGCGCGGCGACCTGCGGCAGATGGGCTACACGCTCGAGTTCGCGGAGCGCACGTCGGGGCCGATCACCGCGATCCTGCTTGATCGGAAGCACAAGACCTTCTGGGGCGCGGCATCGAACCACGGGGAGGATACGGGGATTGGGTGGTGAGCGGGGGCGAGTGCTGCGTTGAACAGACGCTCTACGCTCTACGCTGTACGCTCTTCGCCGTACGAGGTCGGCCATCCGCCATCCGCCATCCGCCATCCGCCATCCGCCATCCGCCATCCTCCCTCAGCACAGATGCACCGCCATCGCCTTGAACGAGGCGGTCACCGGCATGCCGGTCTGCAGTTCGAGTTCCTTCGCGGACCGAGTGGTCAGCGACGCCACCAGCGACACGCCATCGACGTCCACGGTCACGCGGGTGAGCGCCCCCAACGTCGCGATCTCCGACACGACGCCAAGAAAACGATTGCGCGCAGATCCGTCCGGCGGTGCCGCCGACAGCACGATCTCCTCGGCGCGAATGACGGCATAACCACTCTCCGTCGGGAAGTCGCCGACGGTGTAGAGCGTGAGGCCGCCGGTGCGGAACTCGATGGCGCGATACCCGTGCGCGATCGGCGACGGCTCGCCGTCGAGCCAGTCGGGCGCGACGTCCTCGAGCATCCGCACGGTGCCCGCCAGCACGTTCTCCGCGCCGAGGAACTCGGCGATGTACGGTGAGGCCGGCCGGCGAAACACATCCTCCGGCGCGCCGGACTGCAGGGCGCGTCCGCCATCGAGCAGCACCGCGACATCGCCGAGCAGCCCCGCCTCGGTGAAGTCGTGCGTCACCTGCAGCGTCGTCAGCCCCCACTCGCGATGCACCGCCCGCACCTCTCGGCGCACCAGCGTGCGGCGGCGGGGATCGAGCGCGCTGAACGGCTCGTCGAGGAGCAGCACCGTGGGTTTGCGCGCGAAGGCGCGCGCCAAGGCCACCAACTGACGCTCGCCGCCCGACAGCGAACGCACGGGCCGGCTCGTCAGTTGGTCGGCACCGAAGCGCCGCGCCACCGATTCCGCGGTCTCGGCCGACGTGGCGCCGTAGCCGATGTTCTGCGCGACACTGAGATGCGGAAAGAGAAAGGCGTGCTGGTACACCAGCCCGATGCCGCGCCGTTCGGGCGGAAGCAGTGTGGCATCGCGGCCATGCAGGTACAGCGACCCCGCCATCACCGGCACGATGCCCGCGATGGTTTCGAGCAGGGTCGTCTTGCCGGAACCGGCCGGGCCGATGACCACGCCGTACTGCCCGGTCGGCACGGCAAACGACACGTCGGCCAGCGTGAAGCTGCCGTGGCGGGCGGTGAGCGCGCGGCAGTCGATCACTGGCGCGCTCCATCATCTGCGCCGCGCAGCGTGCGCAGCGCGATGAGTGGAATGAGGGCGAGCGCGGCCAGCACCGCGGCCACCGGCAGCGCCTCGCTGAGGCCAAAGCTCGTGAACCGATCGTAGCTGAGCACGCTCGCCACCTTCGGGTTGTACGTCAGCACGACGATGGCGCCGAACTCGCTGACGGCGCGCGCCCACATCACGACAGCCGAGGCGATGAGCCCGCGGCGTGAGAGCGGCAGCGTCACGCGCAGGAAGGCACGGAGCGGCGGGTCGCCGAGCGTGCGCGCCACGGCCTCGTACCGCGTGTCCACGCGCGCGAAGGCCTCACGGGCCCCGCTGATGAAGAGCGGCGAGGCCACGAAGAGCATGGCCGCCACGATGCCGAGCGGTGTGCCGACCACCCGGAGTCCTGCCTGCAGCATGGCTCCGCCCACGACCGACTCGCGGCCCAAGACGAGCAGCAGGGCGATGCCGGCCACCGGGTGCGGAATGAGCAACGGCAGGTCGAGCACCGCGGCCATCACGGCGCGCCCACGGAAGTCGCGGCGCGCCAGCAGGTAGGCCAGGGGCGTGCCGCCCAGCACGCCGAGCAGCGTGGCGGCCGTTGCGGTGATGGCCGTCAGGCTGAGTGACTGACGAAGCTCGGAGTCGGTGAAGAGCCGGCGCGCGCCATCCGCGCCCCCGGCGCCGATCAGCTTGCCGATGGGCACCGCAAGAAAAAGCAGCAGCAACGAGCTCGCTACGGCGGCGACAACGGCCACGACGCGCTGGGTCGTTCGCGACGAGTCGCCCCCTGGCGGCGAAGTCACTTGCCCAGCCCCAACGGCGCGCCGGTGCCGACGACGCGTACGGTGTCGAGGGCATCGAGGCCCTGCGCGCGCAACACGCGCCGGCCATCGGACGAGGCCAGCCAGAGCGCGAAGCGTTCAGCCAGCGCGCGATGGGGCGCCGCGAGCGGCACCGAGAACGCGTAGACGATCGGGCGTCCGCGGAACGTGACTGAGTCGGCTCCCTTGCCCAGCACTTTGACGCTGGCATCCGCATAGGCCGCCGAGTCCGCGACGGACGAGAGGTCTATGGCGCTCGGCAACAGCACGTATTTCAGGCCTTGGGCTTTGGCCATCGACTCGTAGGACCAGATGTAGTCGAGTTCGCCGGCCTGGAGCAGGCCGACGAGGTCGGTTTCGCTACGGCGCACGTTGCGCGCCGGCATCGCCGCGAGCAGCCGCGCGCCAAGGCCTGGTTGCGCGTAGTGCCGCTCCGCGAGTTGCAGGACCAACAGCGTGCGGTAGCCGTTCGGATCGAGCTGCGGGTCGGAGCGCCCCACCGCTACACCAGGCCGGAGCAGGATCTCCCACCAGTTGTCCGCAGTGATGCCCGCACCGAACCGCGAGCGGTCGGAGTAGGCCAGCACCATGCGGTTGTGCGCAAACCGCGCGTACCAAGTGACGTGTGCCGGCATCAGCAGTTCAGGGAAGACGTCCTCGTCGGCGAGCGCGAGGAAGTCTGGACTATGACCCAGCTCAGTCAGCTTGCGGGCTGTCTCCAGCGAGCCCGCACTTTCCTGCTGCACGGTGATGCCTTCGCCGGCGGCAAACGAGTCGAGCGCCGCCCGCATCGGGCGCGCCAGTGATCCCGCGTTGAACGCCACGAGCACGCCCGGCGCGCCGCGCTCGCCAGCCGGGCCGCCGCAGGCCACTCCAAGCAGGAGCGAAAGCACAAGAATCTGCCGGTATCTCATGGCCGTAGTGTCACCCATTCCCCCGATTGGCTCAACCCCACGCACTCCCTTCCCCTTCCCCTTTCGTATGATTCCTGATTCCATCCACCCAATCTCAAATGCCTGATCTCGCCCTCGAACTCCGGGGGATCACCAAGCGGTTCGGCACCTTCGTCGCCGTCGACGACCTGTCGCTGGCGGTGCCCCGCGGCGCCGTCTACGGCCTGCTCGGCCCCAACGGCGCCGGCAAGACGACCACGATCCGCATGATCCTGGACGTGATGGCCCCCGATTCGGGCACCATCACCCTGCTGGGCTCGCCCAACACCGCGCCCGGCCTGCTCGACCGCCTCGGCTACCTGCCCGAGGAACGCGGCCTGTACAAGAAGATGCAGGTCCGCCGGCTCCTCCGCTTTCTCGCCGAGCTCAAGGGAGTCGACGCGCGGACTGCCGACGGCCGCATCAGCGAGTGGTTGGAGCGGCTCTCCCTGCGATCCGCCGAAAAGGACTGGGGCAACGCCAAGGTCGACGAGCTGTCGCGCGGCATGCAGCAGAAGGTGCAGTTCATCGCCACGCTGCTGCATGACCCCGAGATCATCATCCTCGACGAGCCGTTCAGCGGCCTCGATCCCATCAATGCGCAGGCGCTGAAGGACACCGTCGTGGACCTGAAGCGCCGCGGCAAGACCGTGATCTTCTCGACACACCTGATGGACAACGCTGAGCGGCTGTGCGACTCCGTGTGCATCGTCGCAAAGGGCGTGAAGGTGCTCGACGGCACCGTGTCGGGCGTGAAGTCCGAGCATCACAAGCGCAACGTCGCGCTGGCGCTGTCCGGCGCTCCATCGGACGCGGTGTCGGCGATCCTCGGCGACCAGTCGCTGGTGCAGCGTCTGGACGACTCCAACACGTTCTTCGAGATCGAGCTGGCGGCCGGCGGTGACCCGCAGCAACTGCTGCAGCGACTGGTCGAAGCGGGAGCCGGTGTGCAGCGCTTCGAACTGATCCAGCCATCGCTCCACCAGATCTTCCTCGAGAAGGTCGGTGCCACGGGTGTCGAGAAGGGGATGTCAGGCCATGGCTAAGCTCTGGGCAGTCATCAAGCGCGAGTTCCTCGAGCGCGTGCGAACCAAGTGGTTCATCATCACCACGGTGTTCGGTCCGCTCTTCTTCGGCGTCATCATGGTGCTGCCGGCGTACCTCTCGGTGCGCGGCATGAAGGACGTGCGCGTGGCCGACATCCGCATCATCGACGCCACCGGCACCGGCCTTGGCGACCGGGTGGCCGCCCGCCTCAACGGCGGCCCCATGGGCGACGCCGCGGCCACGCAGGTGCTGATCGTCGAACCGCCCGCCCTCGTGCAGGCGGAGTCGGCTGCCACCCTCGCCGTGATGGCGAATGAGCGCCGTGGCTACCTGATTCTCGACTCGCTGACGATCAGTGCGCAAAAGGCTCGCTACGCGGGGCGCAACGCGTCGTCCATGAACGAGGTGCAGGTCATCGAATCGGCCGTGCGCTCGGCCATTCTCGGCCAGCGGCTGGAGCGCGAAGGGCTGGACCCCAGGCGCGTCGAGGCGCTCACCCGCGTGAAGGTGGACATGAGTGCCGAACGCATCACCGACAAGGGGCGCGGCGGCTCCGGCATCGGCAGTGCCATCTTTGGCTTCCTGATTGCCTTTCTGCTCTACATGATGATCGTGCTGTATGGGCAGAACATCCTGCGCGGCGTGCTCGAGGAGAAGACGACCCGCGTGGCCGAGGTCATCGTGTCATCGGTGTCGCCCGACATCCTGCTGGCGGGCAAGGTCATCGGGGTGGGCGCGGTGGGCCTGTTCCAGCAGTTCGTCTGGCTGGGCAGCGGCTTCGCGCTGTACCAGTTCCGCGAGCAGATCTTCGTGAAGATGGGCCTGCCGGCCATGCCCAACCTCCCGCTGCCGTCGGTTCCGCCATCGCTGATCGTCGCGCTGGTGCTGTTCTTCATCCTCGGCTACGGCCTGTACGCCTCGCTCTTCGCGGCGGTCGGCGCCATGGTGTCGAACCAGGAGGACGCGCAGCAGGCCGCGCAGCCGGTGATCATGCTGCTGGTGTTCAGCATCATCTTCGTGCAGCCGGTGATGCTGAACCCGACCAGCCGGCTGGCCGAAATCATGAGCTGGCTGCCATTCTCGTCGCCGATCATCATGCCCATGCGCATGAGCGCCATCTCGGTGCCGTGGTACGAGCTGGCGGGCACCTTGGCGGCCCTTGCCGTGACGTGCGCCCTCAGCGTCTGGGTGTCGGCGCGCATCTACCGGGTGGGGCTGCTGATGTACGGCAAGCGGCCGACGATGCGGGAGCTGTACCGGTGGATAAGGCAGTCGTAAGCGGGGAAACGGGTGTGTCCCGAAGTCAGTTGACATTCAGGTGATGACCTCGGGGAATCGACTCACGCGGCTGCGCGCGTCGACAACGTAATCTTCGCTTTCAGTGCGCGTGCCAGCAAGGGCAGATGCGCGTAGCCCTTCACGCGCCGA
>JBBQZD010000019.1:0-22541 GCA_038208045.1 Gemmatimonadales bacterium
ATTGAAGGATCAATGGCGCGCACCATGGGCCCCTGGGATGCGGGCCTGATGGCGCGGTACGCCGGCACCGAGGCGGTGTCCGAACACAGCGCTCGCGTCCGCAACGAGCAGGGTTCTGCCGTCGAGGTCATCGCGGGGACTGGACGTCTCGTCGGTGTGAACAGTCGCGTGGCCGCATCGGTGCGCTGGCGCGATGCCAACGAAACCGTACTCTTGCTCCCCAATCCGTTCGGGGGCATTGCATATACCTTCGTGGGCTTCGAGGACCCGTTGCCGCTGTCGTATGACCGCGGTTTTGTCTATCGCCGAGCAGCCACCAGCGCGTTCGACGCCACGCTGCTGGCCTCGACGGGCACTGCGCGGCGCGGGCTCGAAGTCGCCTTCGCCCGGCGTACACGACACGACAACCAGCACACGCAACGCGTGGCCAAGGCGCCACTCGACCGCTGGTCATCGTCCGGGTGGGGTGGCGCGCTCAGTGCGCACTATGCGCGCCGTGATACATCGCGGCGATTCAGCGTGCGCCTGGCAGCCGAGTCGGCGGACGACGAATCGCGCCGCCACGACCTCTCGGCGGCGGTGCATAAGGGCGCGCGCAGCGAGGCGGCGCTCGGCGTGCGCGCTGAACTGCCGTTCTCGTGGCTCGCGCGTTCCCGATGGACGTTTGGCCTCGACACGCGCACGGGCAACACCACCCACGACGATTTCCTTCGGCGCACACACTGGACCAACAGGACCAACGGCTGGCTTGGCAGCGCACGCGCCGACTGGCGCTCGCACGGTGGCCACACACTCGGACTGCTCGGTGCGTTCGGGATGGTTACGCCGGTGGCCGTGCTGCCGTCGCCGACGGTACTCGGTCCTGCGTTTCAGCGCTGGCTCTACGATGCCTTTGCGCTCGAGGGCACGCCAACCACACATGTGCGGGGAGCAATGGACGCGGGATGGCGCTTGGGGAATGGCGATCTCATCCACCTCCTGGTGGATGGCTCGGTCACGACACCGCGGCAAGCAATCCTTCCGCTGCTACCCACGGGCAAGCGCAGCACCATCACACTATCTGTTCGCTGGGAACCGCGCTGACCCCGGCGCCTACCGCGCCGGCATCCGCTGTTCGAGCCACGCCACCGCTTCAGCGGACAGTGCCTCGTGGCCGTAGTCCATTGTGATCACGTGGCCATTGCCTGTGGTCCAATGCAACGTCTTGTCACGTGACCCCAGCGCCGCGAATGCGGCCTCGGCTTGCGCTGGCGGAATGCGGTAGTCATCGGTCGACTGCGCCACGAACACCGGCTGTGTCACCCGCGGCAGCGCCGCGCGCGCGCGCTGCACCACGCGTTCGACCTCGCGCAGCAGGCGCGGTGTCGAGCAACGGTACGCGATAATCGCCTCGCGCGCCTCGGGATCGCGAATGGATTTCGAGGCGTTCCCACCCGTCAGGTACTTCGCCCACACGGCAAGCAATGCCCACAGGCGGGCAATCAGCTTCATGCGGCGGCTCGTGACGAAGAATGGTGCGAACAACACCACGCCCTGCACCGCCTCGAACTCGGCGGCCAGCACCATGGCGATGGCGCCGCCCATCGACAGTCCGCCAACCGCTATGCGCGCGTGACGCGCCCGTGCCTCGCGCACCGCCGTGCGTCCCGCGTCGATCCACTCATCAGCCGTCGAATCGGCAAACGACTGCAGCGACCGCCCATGCCCGGGCAGCAGCGGCGCGTACACCGTCCATCCCGCGTCATTGAACGCCCGCGCCGGCGACCGCATGGTCTGTGGCGAATCGTTGTATCCGTGCAGCAGCACGATGGCGCGGTCGTCCCGCCCCGCCAGCGTGAACGCCTCGGCGCCGGCAATCACGAACTGGACGTTGCGCTGGCCGGCGTAGCGCAGTTCGAATGCGCGCTCGACCAGCCGCGCATGCAGCCCGCGGCGAACCAACAGCACGACCACCGCCACTACCAGCGCAGCCAGCGCCAGGACAACCGATCGCATCTAGTACCGCGGCGTGTTCGGGTCCACCTCGGTGCTCCAGCGATCAATGCCGCCGGCAAGGTTGCGCACGCGCTCCCAGCCCGCGCGACGAAGCATCGACACCGCGCGGGCGCTGCGCATCCCGTGATGGCAGTACACCACCACGTCGGCATCGCGTGGCACTTCGTCAGCGCGCGACGCCAATTCGCCCAGTGGAATCAGCGTCGCTCCGTCGAACCGCACTGTCGAATACTCCCATGGTTCGCGCACGTCCAACAGCCAGAGCGGGCGCGCGGCATCGCGATGCGCCTTGAACTCGATCACCGTCATGTCGGCGTCGTCGTCCATGTGTGAACTCGACTTGTCCATCGCGAATGCTCCACAGAAGGCGTTGTAGTCATCAAGCAGCCGCGGTGTCGCGCCATCACCACACATGGGACACGCCGTGTCCCGGTCGAATGACACCTCCCGCGCCTGCATCGTCAGCGCGTCAAAGTGCAGCAGCCGTCCGACCAGCGGCGCGCCAAGGCCGCACATCAGCTTGATCGCCTCCGCCGCTTGCATCGCGCCAATGATGCCGGGCAACACGCCCAGCACACCCCCTTCCGCGCAGTTCGGCACCGTCCCCGCGGCGGGTGGCTCTGGAAAGAGGCACCGGTAGCACGGCCCGTCCGCGGTCGCGAACACCGACACCTGCCCCTCGAACCGATGCACGCTGCCGTAGATATTCGGCTTGCCTGCAAGGACGCACGCGTCGTTCACCAGGTAGCGCGTGGCGAACTGGTCGGTGCCGTCCACCACCACGTCGTATGCGCCGACCAGCGCCAGTGCATTGGCCGTGGTGAACGGCTCGTCGTGCACCCGCAGCTCGACGTGCGGATTCAGGTCGTGCAGCCGAGCACGCGCCGATTCCGTCTTGGGCGTGCCCACCGCGGCCGTTCCGTGCAGCACCTGCCGCTGAAGGTTGCTCTCGTCCACGCGGTCGAAGTCCACCAGGCCGATGCGACCGACGCCGGCGGCGGCGAGGTACAGTGCTGCCGGCGAGCCCAGCCCGCCCAGCCCGACGATCAGAACCGACGACGCTTTCAGGCGCTCCTGTCCCGCGAGGCCGACCTGCGGCAGCACCAGGTGGCGCGCGTAGCGGCGCAGTTCGTCGGGGGTCAGCGTCATTCGGTCAATTTACCGTCACGGCTGCCTTCGCGAGCCCTTGGCGCGCGCTACTTCGCGACGGTCAGCGCCGCCCGGGCCGCATCCACGAACGCCGACGCCCGGCCGAATCGCATCACCAGGTCGTCCAGCTCGCGTTGTGCCAGCGTCTGGTCGCCAGCGCGGATCGCCTCGTTCACCGACGGGAAGACCATGTTGGAGTAGCCGTTGTTCTCGTCGGCAACGTAAATGAGATTGCGATACCAGGGCCGAGTGCGCAGCCCCTCGGGACGTGTCAGCGCACGCTCCACCTGCAGCAGCGCCGCGTTCGTCCTGGCCAACGCCGCCTTGGATGGCGCCGCGGCCAGCACGCTGTCGCGCGTTGCGTTGAAGGCCGAGCCCGCTGTCTCCATCGTCGTGATCGCTGCGGTCAGTGGTGCCGTGTTGAGCGCCCACCCCTTGGCTGCGGACGCCTTGTCCACCGGCGCCACGTATTGCCTCATGGTACGTCCGAACTCGGCGTAGTCGTACGGCAGCACATCCGCGTTGGCCATGCGCATCATCATCGCCGTCGCCACGCGCGCCTGCGCCGCATGGTACTTGAACGTCGAGTCGCCGAATCGCGAGATCCACTCGAACGAGTCGTACAGCGAGTGATAGGTGCCACCGCCAAAGCCACCCATGCCCCACTCGCTGATCGGAATGCCGAGGTGGTTGTAGAACGGAGCGAAATCAGACCCGCCGCCCGGGTCGCCCATCGCCGGCTCCTGTCCCGCCGCAAGCTTCGACTGCTCGCGCCACATCTGGTACATGCTCTTTGACGGCTGGTCGGGATGCATGATCGTGCGCGTGACGTCGCGCAGCATCGGGCGCAGTGACGGCGAGCCGCCGCCGCCGAAGTTTGGGCCGCCGCCGGCGCCGTCCTGGTTGAAGTACGCCACGCCGCCCTTCAAGAGGCGCAACGAGTCGTCTTCCACGTACTCGGTGGACCCGATCAGCCCCCACTCCTCGGCGTCCCACGTCGCAAAGAGCATCGTGCGCTTCGGCTTCCAGCCGGCCTTCATCTGCTCGGCCACCGCGCGCGCACTCTCGAGCACGCTCACGGTGCCGCTCACATTGTCGCCGGCGCCGGGGCCCCACGCATCGCGATGCCCGCCGATGATCACGACCTCGTCGGGCAGTTCCGTCCCCTTCACCACGCCGAAGGTGTCCCAGATGGCCTTGAGTGCCGCTGTCGCGGTGTCGGTCGTCACGCGCACCCGTGCCACGGATGGCCCGGGGCCGATGTGATACCGGAACGGCATCCCGCCCTGCCATCCGCGCGGAATCGCCATACCGCGCACCCCCGCGAGCAGCTTCGCCGCGTTGCCGTACCCAATAGGCACCACCGGAATGTGCGGCACCGGCATGTCATTCAATGGAATGCGCTTGGCGCCCGCCGTGCTCGCGTAGCCCGGCGTGCTCGGATCGCCGGCGCCGTTCATCACGCTGCCGCGCTGGATCCCCTGCGCCGGGCGCCACGGTCCCTCGGGGTACACGTCGCCCTGTACGAAGCCGTCGTCCTGCGGATCGCTGTAGATCAGCAGCGCCACGGCGCCGTGCGCCTCGGCCTCGCGCGCCTTGATGCCGCGGAAGCTGCGCCCGTAGCGCGCCACCGCCACCTTGCCCTTCACGCTCACGCCCAGCGAATCGAGCGTCGCGTAGTCCTCGACGAGGCCGAAGTTCACGAACACCACCTCGGCCGACACGTCGCCGCTGCCGCCGTACCCGTTGATGGGCAGCGTCTCCGGGTACTTCGCGCTCGTCGCGTCGCCGGCTACCGGTCCCTCGCGCAGGTCCAGCGCCGTGCCGTTCGCCCAGACCTCGATGCGCACGGGATGCGGCATCCACACCTGATACTCGCGCACCTCGGTCGGCAGGCCCATTGCCTGCATCTGCTGAATCACGTAGTCCCGCGTCCTTGCCTGACCGGGAGTGCCCGACACGTGCGGGCCATCGGACAGCGCACGCGAGAACTCCTTGGCGCGCGCCGGATCGGGACGCGCGATCGCGGCCTGTTCCGCCGTGCGCTGCGCCGCGCCGTTCGCGGTGGTGTACCCGGTGACTTGCTGCGCGCCAATTGGCGCGGCAATCAGGGCGAGAAACGCAGCGGAACGAAACATCGGCCTTGGATTGGAGGAACGTCGGTTACTTCTTCTTCGGTGCCGCCACGTACCCATGCGCCACGAGCCCGCCGGCCATGTCGTACGCTTGCGTCGTCTTGTATCGCTCGGCCCGCCCGTCGCCCGCCACCGGGCGCGCCTTGGCTCGCATGGCGTCCATATCGCCGGGATGAAACGACTGAAAGTCCGTCACGAGCTTCAAGTTCTTCCGCAGAATCGCCGGCGTCTCCATGCCGACGATCACCGTACTCACGGGCAGCGACAGGCAGTAGCGCAGCGACTCCTCGGGCTTCATGCCTTTCACCTGCGCCAGCCCGCCGCTCGCCATCGGCTTCATGCCGATCACCGCCGCTCCACTGCGGATCGTCTCGGGCAGCACCTGCTTCTCGAACGACCGGAACGAGGCGTCCAGCGGGCTCAATGGCATCATTACCGCGTCCCATTTGAAGCCGCGGTGCAGCAACTTCAGATGGATGTGCGGCGACTTGTGTCCGCCGAACCCTATGAAACGCACCTTCCCCTGCTCGCGCGCTTCCTGCATCGCGTCCAGACCACCGTGATCGTAGATCCAGTCGGGATCGTTGTCGTAGATCACCTCGTGGAACGACCAGAGGTCCACGTGGTCGGTCTTGAGGCGCCCCAGCGTCTCGTCGAGCTGCAGCATGGCCGTCTTGTAGTCGCGCCGGTGCGCGCAGCACTGGGCCAGCAGCGTCACCCGCTGGCGATAGCCGTCGGCCAGCGCGAGCCCCAGCCACTTCTCGGTGCGGCCCTCGGCGTACTCGTTCGTCGTCTCGATCACGTTGACGCCCTTGTCGATCGCCTCGCGCACGACGCGCACGAATTCCTTCTGGCTCCCCTCGCCCAGCCGGCGGATGCCAAGCCCGAGGATGGACGTCGGATGGCCGCTGCGGCCCAGCGGGCGTTGCTCGAGAACGACGGGCGACTTGGTCATGCGGTCCAGTGGGTGGGGTGTCGGTTCGTCACTCGGTGCCGTCCAGCTCATCTCGCGCCGACTCTGCCGCCGCGCGCAAGCGCGCGTCGCGATTCGGACCCGGTTGAATGGACCTGCCGAGCGCCGAGAATTGGCGCTGCATTTCATCGAGCACGAACCGTTCGTCCGCCGGTACTCCGAGGCCCTGAAGCGCCTGGATGGCGAGTTGTCGCAACGCCAATCTGGTCTCGGGCTCGAGCCCGTCAAATTCCCGGGCGTCAACGACCACCGCACTCTCGCGGTCGCCATGACGCCGAGGTGCATCAAATAACGCGGTGATCGGGGCCGGCGTAACCACGAAAGAACCCGGGGTGTGCTCCTGCCATCCCGCCACCACGCCCAGGCGGCGCAGCCGGCCGAGTCCGGTGACAACGGCCGGCCGCACCACCGGCACCCGGTCCACGCTCTGGTTGCCACGACCCGTGATCACCAGCACCTGGGCAGCCTGCGCCACCTGCCGCTCGCGCAGGAAAGCCTCGAGCCGGCGCACGGCCTCGGCGCCCGTCGGCAGGCTCGACCGCAGGTCGAGAGTGTTCCCCCGCCCGTACCGCAGTTCATCGAATGCCGCGGCCACGGAGGGACCGTGCCCCTCCGTCTTGCGCGGGATGCGGCTATTTCGCCCCACGAACCGCCTTCGTCAGCACCACGCCATCGAGCTTCTCGGTCGGCCTGACGCCGAGGATCTCGGCGAGCGTCGGCGCCATGTCCACCGTGCGAACCGTGTCGGCGTACTGCCCCGCCTTCACGCCCCAACCCCAGAACAGGACCGGCACCTGCGCATCAGCGTCGTGCGGCATGCCGTGCGTGGCATAGTTGGTCGTGGCCCAGTAGCTGTAGGGCGTTAGCGTCACGGCCATGCGGGCGGCACCGCCCGGGTCGAACATGTGCAGCCAGCGGCGCGCGATGTTGTCCTTCGCCAGGTTGGCCTTGGCCATGTCGGTGAACAGGTCGGCGCGCATCACGCCCGGAACTTTCCGCACTGCGGCCCCGAATGCGCGCGCGACCGAATCGGCGTTGACCTTCGCGGCGGCAAAGGCCGCCGGATCACGCACGAAGAACACCCCTTCCTCGAAGGACCAGGCAAGGTCCGGCACCTGCGCCGCGGTCAGCGACACCGCGAGGGCGCCAAGCGGGCCGTCGAGACTCACACGCGCCGCCTGCGCGTTCGGATAGCGTCCCGAGTGCACTTCAGGATAGGGCGTGACCCCGTGATCGCCCGTCAACGCAATCACGATGCGCTTCTGGTCGCGCAGCGTGAACAGCGAATCGAGGAAGGCGCCCAGATAGCGGTCGAGCCGCAGCATCTGGTCGTGGATCTCACGCGAGTCAGGCCCGTACTTGTGGCCGATGGCGTCCGTCGTGGACAGCGACACCGCCAGCAAATCGGTGCGATGCGCGTCGGCGCCGAGCTGTTTCTCGCCCACGCCGCGCAACGCGAACGCCAGCGTCAGCGAATCCATCATCGGATAGTTGCCGAAACTGCGGGCCACGGCGACCGTGTCGGCCGGGAACGGATGAGGAAAGGTGAAGTCCACACCGCCCGATTCGTCGAACACGGTGTCGGGCTCCACGTAATCCTTGGCTGGAAGCAGCAGCGTCCACGCCTTGCCCGCGTAGCCGGCGTACCCACGCTGCGCATTGAACCGCTGCACCCACGGCGGCAGCGTGTCGGCGTAATACGTGCTGGTCGTGAAGATCCCGGCCGCGCCGCTCCACCAGTACACGTCCCCCTTCGAGTGGCCGATCGGCAAAATCGCACCACGATCCTTGCGTGATACGGACAGGAAGCGCGTCGACGGGTCCGCCGCGCGCATCCAGTCGGTCAGGGTCGTCCCGATGAAGCGGAATGGCGACGCCCCCGTCTCGGTGGCCCCACCGATCAGCGGGGCGGCCGTCGTGTTCACGCCCAGCGCGTTGGCCGTGATGCCAGTGTGCACCGGAAACCGCCCCGACATCGTCGACGCGTGTCCCGGCGCCGTCTCGGTGATGGCGTGGTCCTGGAATCCGTTCTTATAGAAGGCGCCGCCATCGTACAGCCGCCGGAGACCGCCCGTCAGCTGCGGCCGAAAGCGCGCGAAGTAGTCAGCACGCATCTGGTCCACAGTGATGAACACCACGAGCGTCGGCTTGGCGGCCGGCGGCATCTGCGCCATGGCCCCCATCGGGAGGAGGGCGATGAGCCCTGCGGAAAGTGTCTTGCGAATCAAGTCGGGAGGCCCCGGTCAGGTGTGGCACGGAGAGAGGCAAACGATGCTCGGAGGGACGCTCGGTCGCCAGAGGGTCCCCCCCGGTTGCTACCCCACTGTCACTGCCACAAGTTCTGCCAGGCAGGGTCCGTCTCCCCCTTCCCCTTCCCCTTCCCAAGCCCTGCCCCTTCCCCTTCCCAAGCCCCGCCCCTTCCCCTTCCCAACTCTTCCCCCCTAAGTGTCCACCCCCACCAAATCCATCCCCGTCTGGGACAATGTCCTCCTCCGGACCGCGCTCTACTATCTGGTCGTGGGCGCCATTCTGTACGCGCTCAATGGAGTGGACGTCGGCGGACGTGGCCTGCTCATGACCGATGGCTCCGAGGCCATCGCCGCCATCACGTCCAAGAAGGACCTGCTGAACGCGCCCATCAGCGGCCCGGCGGCCTTGCCCGCCTTCGCCGCCATGAGCATCGCCTTTCTCTTCGCCCTGCCGGTCGCCTGGATCTACATCCTCACCCGCCAGAAGAAAGGGTATTCGCAGTCCGTGGTGCAGGCCATGCTGGTGCTGCCTCTCGTCATTGCCGGCATCGTCGTCCTCGTCAAGCACTCGCTCCCCCTCGCCTTCTCGCTGGGCGGCATCGTCGCCGCCGTCCGCTTTCGCACCAATCTCGACGACACCAAGGACGCCGCCTCGATCTTCTGCGTGACGGGCATCGGACTCGCCGCCGGCTACGAACCGAGCGTTGCCGTGGTCCTGTCGCTCGGGTTCAATCTCCTGGCCGTCGGCCTCTGGCTGACCGAATTCGGCAGTGCCCCTTCCTCCCTCGAAGGCAAGCGCGCCCAGCAACGGCTCGACCGCGCGCTCACGATGGCCAGCCGCACGGGCACCTTCGTCGCCAAGATGGACGACGAGGTTCTCAAGTCGCTCGCCCCCGAACAGCTCGAGGCGCTCGCCGATCGGGCCTGGAAGCGCAAGCGCAAGATCAGCACCTCCGAGCCGGAGGCCGTGCGCCACGAATTCCAGTGCCTCCTGCGCGTCTTCTGCACGCACCTCGAGACCACTCGGCCGCTCATCGAATGTGAGTTTGACGGGCTCTTCTCAAAGTGGAAGTACATGGGCGCCGAGCGGACGGAAGAGGGCGCCCGGTGTGCCGAGTACGGGGTGGATCTCGCCGAGACCGTCACGCGGGGTGTGGTCACCGACACGCTGCGCGGAGTGCCCCTCGCCGGTGTCGACAAGGTGGAATTCCGATGAGACCGCTCTGTGGCCCCCTGCTCGCTGCGGCGCTCGCCCTTCCCGCCGCCGGCGCCGCCGCCCAGGGCCTGTTCAAGGACGTTGCGCCCCTCGAGGTCTCGCTCACCACCTCGCTCAAGGCGTTGCTCAGAGATCGTGACTCCACCAAGCGCATCCTGCACGGGGCCGAACTCACGTACAAGGACGCCGCCGGCGCACTGGTGAAGATCCCCGTGCAACTGCGCACGCGCGGTCACTTCCGCCGCCTCGCACGAAACTGCGATTTCCCGCCCATCAAGCTGGAGATCGCCAAGGCGGCGGCCCAAAAGACCGTCTTCGACGGTAATCGCACGCTCAAGATCGTTACCAGCTGCCGCGCCGGGAATTCCGAGTACGAGCAGTACATCCTGCAGGAGTACGCCCTGTTCCGGATGTACCAGACCCTCACGCCGTGGAGCTATCGCACGCGGCTCGCGCACGTCACCTACACCGACTCCACGGGCGCAACCAAGCCGGTGCAGAGCTGGGCGTTCTTCGTCGAGGACGACGGCGACCTCGCGCAGCGCCGCGAGAGCAAGAAGGTGGAAGACAAGGGCGCCTACTTCGACGACCTCAATCCGCAGCAGTCCGGCTACATGTCGCTGTTCGCCTACATGATCGGCAACACCGACTGGTCGCTCGGCGCCCTGCATAACGTCACGCTGCTGCGCGATTCGTCCAGCGTCGTGCATTCCATTCCCTTCGACTTCGACTGGAGCGGTGCCGTTGACGCCCGCTACGCCTTCCCCGACGCCTCGCTCAACCTGCGCAACGTGCGGGAACGCGTCTGGCGCGGGGACTGCCGCTCCGTCGAGGCCATGACGCCCATTTTCGAGCGCTTCCTCGCCAAGCGTCCCGCCATGGACTCGGTACCGCTCGGCATCGACGCCATGACGCCGGCGGTGAAGGAGAAGATGCGCAAATATTTCGCCGACTTCTGGCCGATGCTCGGCAACCCCAAGAACACCGTCGCGATCTTCAGCCGCACCTGCAAGGACCGCAACTGAGCCGCACCGTCGGGGCCTCCACGCACGGAGGCCCCGACGGGCGCCGGGCGCTCATCCGATTGCCTGTTCCAGCAAACGAATACCGCGCTCCAGGTCGGCCCGCGTCGCCACCAGCGGCGGCAGCAGGCGCACCGTGTGCTCGCCCGCCGAGCAGATGAGCAGGCCCAGGTCGAGCGCGCGCGCCACCACATCCTTGGCCGCGTCGGTCACGTCGATGCCCCACATGTAGCCGAGCCCGCGCACCGCGCGCACCTTCAGCGAGCGCTCGGCCATGGCGTGCAACGCACTGCCGAGCCACGCGCCGGTCTCGGTGACGTGCGCCAGCATCTTCGGGTCGTTCAGCCGGTCGAACACGTGCAGGCCCACGCTCGCCACGAACGGGCCGCCACCGAACGTCGTGCCGTGGTCGCCGGGCTGCATCGCATCGGCCACCGCCTGCGTCATCAGGATCGCCCCCATGGGGAGCCCGCCCGCCATCGGCTTCGCCGTCGTCAGGATGTCCGGCGTGATCCCCGCCTGTTCGTATGCCCAGAAGGTCCCCGTGCGCCCATAGCCGCACTGGATCTCGTCGAGGATCAGCAGGATGTTGCGCTCCTGCGTCAACTCGCGCAGGCCGCGCAGGAACGCCGGGTCGATGACGCGCACGCCCCCCTCGCCCTGCACCGGCTCGATGATCACCGCGGCGACCGTCTCGGGGTTCAGCACGCTTTGCAGCTCGCCCAAGTCACGCTCGGCAATCGAGATGCCGCCCGCAAGCGGGCGGAACGGCATGCGGTACTGCGGCCGGTCCGTCGCCGCCAGCGTGCCGAACAGCCGGCCGTGGAACGCGCCACGCAGCGCGACGATGTCGTGCTTCGACGCCATGCCCGTCGAGCGTCCCCATCGGCGCGCCATCTTGAACGCGCCCTCGTTGGCCTCCGCCCCCGAGTTGCAGAAGAAGACCTTGTCGGCAAACGACGTCTCCACCAGCTTCTCGGCCAGCCGCTCGCCGGGCGCCGTGCGATACAGGTTCGACACGTGCACCAAGCCGCCCTCGATGGCGTCGCGCATGGCACGCTCCAGCCCTGCGTCGGCGTAGCCCAGCGCGTTCACCGCGATGCCCGCCACGAGGTCGAGGTACGACTTGCCATCGGCATCGAACAATTCCACGCCAGACCCGCGCACCAGTTCCATCGGCGCACGGCGGTACGTGCCGAGCAGGGCGTCGGTGGCGGCGGCTAGGGCGGTGCTCATGGGGGCCTCTCAGACGGAAACGGGGGACAACTCGAGACGCGTGCCCGCGGCCGCGTCGGTGATCGCGCGCAGGTCGCCGATGCGCACGCGCCCAGCACCGCCACGCAGGGCCAGCGCGCCGGCTTCCAGCTTGGCGGCCATGCCGTTCTTCACGACGCCGCTTGCCACGAGCGCCTGCGCCGTGCCGCTGTCGAGCGTGGCGAGCGTCTTCCCCGCCCCGTCCAGCACGCCCGGCACGTCGGCGATCAGCAGCAGTTCATCGGCCCGCAACGCTGCGGCAAGCGCCGCCGCCGCGTCGTCACCGTTCACGTTCAGGCCGCCGCCCGCCGGATCGTCGGCGTTGCGCGCCAGCGGCGAGATCACCGGCAGCCACCCGTCGCTCCACAGGTGCGTCAGCAGCGAGGTCTTCGCGGTGATGTCGCCGCCGACCAGCCCGAAGTCGGCGTCGGTGATGCGCGCGCTCAGCAGCGCGCCGTCTTCGCCCGACAGCCCCACGGCCTGCACACCCGCGCTCAGCAGCTGGGCGACGAGGCGCTTGTTGGTCGTGCCCGACAGCACCATCCGAACCACCTCCAGGTCGTCCGCGCTGGTGACGCGGCGCCCGCCGCGAAACTGCGGTTCGAGCCCGAGTCGCCGCTGCAACGCCGACACTTCATCGCCACCCCCGTGCACGACGACGATGGAATCGCCCTTCCGCAGCGTGGCCACGATCTGCGCGATGAGTTGCGGGTCGCCCTGCGCGCGCCCTCCGATCTTCAGCACGCGCCTCACAGCGGCAGCCCCAGCCCCTCGTCGAGGCCCAGCATCAGGTTCGCGTTCTGCACCGCCTGTCCGGCCGCGCCCTTCATCAGGTTGTCGATCGCCGACAGCACCAGCAGCGTTGGCGTGCGCACGTGCTCCAGCGCGTGCGCGGTGATGCGCACCACGTTGCGGTGCGTCACGTGGCGGGTCTCGGGTGGCGTCTTGACGATCTCGATGAAACGCTCGTTGTGGAACCGCTCCTGCCACAGCGCCAGCGGATCGGCCAGCGGTGCGCTGAGCGGCACGGTCATGGTGGCCAGGATGCCGCGGGCCGTCGGCAGCAGGTGAGGCGTGAAGACGAGGTCCGCATTCACGCCTTCCTCCAGCACGAAGGCCCGCATCTCGTTGAGGTGCCGGTGCGTGTTGCCGATGCCGTACGCCCGAAAGTTCTCGGTCACCTCGCCGAACAACAGATCGGCGCGCGGTGTGAGGCCGGCCCCCGTCACGCCGCTGGCCGCGCTCACGTTGAGCGTCGCGCCCGGCGCCACGAGCCCCTGCTCGAGCAACGGCAGCAATCCCATGAGAATGGACGTCGGGTAGCACCCCGGGTTCGCCACCAGCTCTGCGTGGTGGATCTCGTCACGGCGCGCTTCCGTCAGTCCGTACACGACGTCGTCATCGGTGTTGCCGATGCGCAGGTCTGCCGACAGGTCCACGACGCGCGCGCCCGCGCCGCGCGCGCGCTGCACCCACGCGGCGCTCGTGCCGTGCGGCAGCGCGCTGAACACCAGCGTGGCGCTCGCGAGCGGCACGTCATCGGGCGCCTGGAAGGTGATGACGCCGCCACCCGGCAGCTCAACGGTTTCGCCCCGCTGGCCATTGGCCGTCGCGAACACGAGTTCGAAGCGCGGATGCCGCTGCACCAGCGCACACAGCTCGCGCCCGGCGTATCCACTGGCGCCGAGAATGCCAATTGGTATCTTATGCACAAGATAATGCATAATATTGCGCTTCACCGTTGTCAACACGGCTTACGGCTGCGCGGTGGTCGTGCTATCCTCTCGCAACCATCCGGGACTCACGTGACGGCTTCAAAACGCGAACGACAAGACGCCATTCTCGAACTCATCTCCACGCGCGCCATCGGCAGCCAGGAGGAGCTTCGACAGTTGCTGCACGAGCGCGGGTGGGACGTGACGCAATCCACGCTCTCGCGCGACATGCGGGACCTGCGCATTGCGCGCGTGCCGACCCCCAGTGGCGTGCGGTACACCACCGGCGAGCACTCCCTGGCCGACGAGGGGCGCGCCATGTTGTCGGCACTGCTGCCGCAGCTCTTCCAGCGCCTCGAGTTCACCCGCGAACTCATCGTCGTCAAGACACATACGGCCGGCGCGCAGCCCATCGCCGAGGCCATTGACGCCGAGGGCAATCCCGACATCCTCGGGTCGATCGCCGGGGAGAACACCGTGCTGCTGATCTGCCGTGGCGATACCGCCCGCGAACGTGTCGTCAAGCGACTGCTCACGCTCGCGGGCAAGTGATTCGGCGCCGGGTCCGATCCGGCAATCCGCCGTATGGCAGACCTGCGCCCGGAGTTGACCGGACCGCATAAATATGTAGCTTTCTGATCCGTCATCTCTCTTCTGCTCATCAGCCGCCATTCATAATATGTCCGACAAATCCTCCGGCTCGAAATCCCACCAACTGTGGGGCGGTCGTTTCGCCGGCGGCCCTGCCCCGGAACTCGAGGCGGTCAATCGCTCCATCGGCGTCGATTTCCGGCTCTGGCCCTTTGACATCGCCCTGTCCAAGGCGTGGGCCGTGGCGCTCTGGAATGCCGGGGTCCTGACCCTCGAAGAGTCCCGGGAACTCGAGCGCGGCCTCGACGCCGTGGCCACCCGCATTCTCGAGGGCGTCTCCATCGAGCAGGGCGATGAGGACGTCCACACGCTCATCGACCGGTTGCTGCACGACGCCGTCGGCGGCGTGGCGTCTCGTCTCCACACCGGCCGTTCGCGCAACGACCAGGTGGCCACCGCCACCCGCCTGTGGACCATGGACTGCTGCACATCGCTCGACGGCATGATCCGCGAACTGCAGCAGGTGATGGTCGAGCAGGCTGAGTCGCTGGAGCACGACGTGATGCCGGCCTACACGCATCTCCAGCGCGCCCAGCCCGTGAGCGGTGCGCACTGGATGCTCTCGCATTTCTGGCCCCTCGAGCGCGATCGCCGGCGGCTGGCCGCCGCGGGCAAGGCTGCGGCCGTGCTCCCGCTGGGCTCCGGAGCCATTGCAGGGTCCGCCTTCCCTGTCAGCCGGGTTTTCCTCAAGGAGACGCTGGGGTTCCGGGCGGTCTCGCCCAACAGCATTGACGCCGTCGGGGACCGGGACTTCATCGCCGAAGTGCTGTTCTCGCTCTCACTGCTCGGCGCGCATCTCTCGCGCCTGGCCGAAGATCTCATTCTCTTCGGCAGCAGCGAGTTCGGGTTTGTGCGATATGGCGACGCGTACAGCACGGGATCGTCCATGATGCCGCAGAAGCGCAATCCCGACGCCCTCGAGCTGGCCCGGGGCAGCGCCGCACGCATGCTCGGCGACCTCGTGGCCTTGCTCGGCACCATCAAGGGACTGCCCAGCGGATACAACAAGGACCTGCAGGAAGACAAGCGAACGCTCTTCGACGCTGTCGACGGCATGCTCTTGCTCCTGCCCGCCGTGTCCGGGTCCTTGAAGACGCTCCGCTTCAACCGCGACCGGATGAAAGCGGCCGTCTCCAGCTCCATGATGGCCACCGATCTCGCGGACTATCTGGTTCGGAAGCGGGTCACCTTCCGCGAAGCGCACGGGGCCGTCGGGCGGCTCGTTCGGGAGGCCGAGGAGCAGGGCGTGGAGATGACCGATTTGCCATTCGCGTCGTTTACGCAGGCCTGCGCCGCATTCGACGAGGACGTCCTGCTGGAGCTCCAGCCCGGCACGTCCCTGTCACATCGCGATGTGGAGGGAGGCACTGGCCCCGAGGCAGTCCGGCTGCAGTTGGAGGCGGCAAAGGCCGCACTTTCCCAGCCCGACGTTCCGCGCGGAAACGAGATCTCCCTGCGATCGTGACAATCGGTTGGCACGGTACTCGTGCACCAGAATAGACACAAGAGAGGCGCCCCTGGGCGCCTCTTTTCTTCTTGCTCGTTGTCCAGACCAGCCCCAGCGCCGCCTCGCATGTCTCCTCGATCAGAGAGTGCGTTTGTTATACAACATATGTTGTCAGATTACATCTAACACGTTGTGATATTGCGTCAAAATGCTAAATAATATAATATTGTCATTCACGAGTTCAATTAGTCCTCAATAACGAGTGATTTATATGCGCGCCGTGACAACTGGTACTGCCGCCTTCGCGCTCGGCATTCCCAAGAAGGATCTCGACAACATCCTGTCGCGGTACGATGTGCGTGGGTTCGAGCGCGGTGTGAGGGGCAGGGCGCGGCGAATCTCGTTCGCCAGCATTGAGCAGGTCGCCGTGGCCATCGACCTGACGCGGGCCTTTTCGATTCCCGCGCCGGCGGCGTTGCAGCTCGCCGAGCAGGCCCTCGCGTCCAGGGAGGGAGTCATCGCCTCGCCCGACGACCATCTGGCCATCCATGCCGATCTCGCCAGGATTCGCCAGGGACTGCACGAGCGACTCGCCGAGGCCATCGAGCACGTCATCCCCCCGCGCCGAGGCCGCCCCCCCGTCCGCGATTAGCCCCCATCTGTCGTACTCTGTCGTACTCTGTCGTCTTCTGTCGTCTCTGTCCCAAACGAAAAGGGCCCCGGTCTCCCGGGGCCCTTCTGCGGACGAACGGCTGAGCGAAGCTTAGCCGCCGACCTTGGTCACGTTCTCCGCGGCCGGGCCCTTCGCACCCTGCACGATCTCGAACTCAACCGCATCGCCTTCGGCGAGCGACTTGAAGCCCGAACCCTGGATCGCGCTGTAATGCACGAAGCAGTCCTTGGTCCCGTTGTCGGGGGTGATGAACCCAAAGCCCTTCGCGTCGTTGAACCACTTCACTTTGCCGGTCGTACGCATTCTTCCCTACTCCTGATTGTGATCGGTTGCTCGAGCCTTTGCCGAGTCGTTGCCGATCGTGACTATCACGGGACCCCTAGTGCCCCCCGTGCTGGGCTGACACGAAAAAAGGACCTGGACGATCCAGGTCCCCCCGTTCGTATCGCTATGAAGGTAGGACATCTGGGGAAATTAGCAAGGGCCGCCCCCAAAGGGGGCCCCGGCGGACCCTCAAACGGACGGGCCGCCCCGGTTGCCCCCCTGCCCTCCACCCGGGAACTTTGGGCATTCCTCCTCTGGGAACCACCGTGCTCCTGCTGCTGGCCGCCCTGATTGCCGCCTCCCCCGCCGACTCCGGCCTCATGCAGCGTGGCGTCTCGCGCCAACTCGCGACGTCCGGTGCGCGCGACCTGGCCAGTGTGCGGTACGATCTCATTCTCGACGTCACCGCGCGCGATTCCGCCGTCGGACACGTCACGATCGAGTTTACCAGGCGCGGTCACGGGGACGTCATCATCGACTTTCGCGGACGCCGGCTTGGCACGGTGCGCGCCAATGGCACGCGCATCGATCGCCCGCTCTACAATGGAGCGCACCTGCGGCTCCCGGCCGCCCTGCTCGACACGGGCACCAACCGCGTCGCCATCGACTTCGTCGCCGACATCGCGCCGGCCGGCGCCTCGATCATTCGCTTTACCGATCGCACCGACAACAGCGACTACCTGTACACCCTGCTCGTCCCGGCCGATGCCAACCAGCTGTTCCCGTGCTTCGACCAGCCCGACCTGAAGGCCCGCGTGACCCTGGCGCTGCGAGCGCGCCCGGCCTGGCTCGTCGTCGCCAACGGCTCGCTGCACCGCGCCGACACCACGCAGACCGCGGTCACGCACCACTTCACCGAAACGCGGCCCATCAGCACGTACCTCATTGCGTTCGCCGCCGGCCCGTGGAAGCGCGCGACCTCTGCGGTGCAGGGCAGGGACGTGAGCGTCTTCGTGCGCGCCTCGCGATACACGGAGGCCGACGTCGACACGCTGCTGGCGCTCAACCAGCGCGCCATTCAATGGATGGAGCGCTACTTCGCGCGTCCCTATCCGTTCGAAAAATTCGATCTCGTGCTTGCCCCCGCCTTTCCCTTCGGCGGCATGGAGCACCCCGGCGCGGTCTTCTACAACGAGGACTCGTTCATTTTCCGCGAGCGTCCCACGCTGCCGCGCCTGCTGGGCCGTTACAGCACCATCCTGCATGAGGTGGCGCACCAGTGGTTTGGCGATCTCGTCACGATGCGATGGTTCGACGATCTCTGGCTGAAGGAAGGGTTCGCCACCTACATCGCCGCCAAGGCGCTCGATGACCTCGATCCCGCGAGCGGCGCCTGGAAGACATTCTACCTGCGCAACAAGCCCGCGGCCTACGGCGTCGACCAGACCATGGGCACCACGCCCCTCTGGCAGCAGCTCGGCAACCTCGACCAGGCCAAGTCCAACTACGGCGCCATCGTCTACAACAAGGCGCCGTCCGTGCTCAAGCAGCTGAACTACCTGGTGGGTGATTCGGCGTTCCGCACGGGCGTGCAGCTCTTTCTCCAGCGCCACGAGTACGCCAATGCCACGTGGCAGGACCTGCTGGCGGCCATCGGGCAGGCCGCACATCGCGACCTCTCCGCGTGGGGCCAGCAATGGATGCTGCGACCAGGCATGCCCGAGGTCGAGACGAGACTGACCCTCCGGAACGGCAGGATCGCCTCGTTGCAATTGGCGCAGCGGCCCGTGCAGCCAGAGCTATCGGGGCAGGGAAGCTGGCCCCTGCGCACGCGTGTGATCGTGGCGCGGGACAGCGTACCGTGTCGCGGCGCGTGCGCCAGCGCCGACACGATCCTCACCTTCACGTCGTTTGACGTCGAGCTTCGCGGCCCGGTGACCGACGTGGTTGCCGCGCGCGGCCTGCCGGGCGTCCGTTTCGCCTACGCCAACGGCGGGGATTTCGGGTACGAACTCGTCTCGCTCGACCCGATGAGCCGACGCGCCCTGCTGGCCGGCGATCTCGCGCGTGTGGCGGACCCGTTCGTGCGTGCCATGCTCTGGGGCACGCTGTGGGATGAGGTGCGTGCCGCACGCCTGCACCCGGAACGCTACGTGCAACTCGTGCTGCGCGACCTGCCTTCCGAAACCGACGAGCAGGTGGTGCCGAGTCAGCTCGGCCGGCTCGCGCGCGCGATGTCGGCATACCTCGTGGAATCAGCCCGCGATTCGTTGCTGCCTGATGTCGAGGCGTTCCTGTGGAACGGGGCAGGGAACACCGCGCGTCCCTACGGCATCCGGCGCGCCTACCTCGATGCGTTCACCAGCGTCGCACGCACGCCCGGTGCGCTCGACTTGCTCCGCGGTGTGCTCGCCGCCGACTCCGCGGCGGGTGACGCGGTAAAGGACCCGCTCCGCTGGGAGATCGTGACGCACCTCACCGTGCTCGGTACGGCCGATGCCGCCGCGCAGCTCGCCGTGCAGTCCGCGCGCGACAGCACGCCCGATGGACGACGCCGGGCATTTACCGTCGGCGCCGCGCGCGGGGACTCGGCCGTGAAGGCCGGGTACTTTGCGCGCTATTTCGCCGACACCACGCTGAATGAAGACTGGGCCAGCGGTTCGCTCGGCGCGTTCAACGCCATTGAGCACCAGGCCCTGACGCGCCGTTTCGTGCGCCCGGCACTCGATTCGCTGCCATTCATCCAGGCCAACCGCCGCATCTTCTTCCTCGGCTCCTGGCTGGGCGCGTTCCTCAATGGCCAGACCGATCCGGCGGCGCTCGACATCGCCCAGCAGTTCCTGCGGGACCATCCCGCGCTGCCCCTCGACCTCAGGCAGAAGGTGCTGCAGAACATGGACGAGTTGTCGCGCACGGTGCGCATTCGCGCCCAGTTCGGCCGGCGCTTCGAAGAGTAGGCTCGCGGCTTACGGCCGCTTGGCCGGCACCAGCGTGAAGAAATGGGCATCGACCCAGCCGCGGTCGGCGCCGGCGCGCACCGGCCGCCAGCCATACATTGCCGGCCCCAGCAGGACGCGCTGCGCCGAGTCGATCATGCGCAGTACGCCACTGTTGCTGCTGGGGGCGGCGCGCATGCGCACCCAGGTGTTGGCCACGGCGGGCACCCACACGCCGGTGTCCGGCACGACCGCTGTGGGACGCGGCGCCGGTGTCGGCGCCTGCGTGCTGCCTGGCACGGGGGTGGTGGCTGGCGCCGCGGGAACATTGACCGGCGATACCGCCATCGATGGAGTGTGGGTTTCGCTCGCCGCGCGCGCGTTCTGCCTGGCCGACACCGACAGCGTATCGTCGGCCGTCACGGAGTCCGTCGGCACCGTATCCGTCGCTACCGTGTCCGCCGCTACCGGGACCGCCGCTACCGGGACCGCCGCCGGTGAGGTGCCCGAATGCGGCACGTTCCGCGAGGCCAGGTATCCAATGGCGATCATGACGATGATCGCGAGCCCCGCCAGCAGCAGTCCGCGCGACACGTGCATGGCCCCGTGCGACGGCGACGCAAAGCAATTGGGACACGCGCCGATGGCCACCGGCCGCTGCACCCCGCATTGCGGGCAGTTCATCGTCGGCACGCCCTTGCCCTGCGCCGAGTACGAGACGAACGGCGTCTCGCAGCGCGGACACCGCGTGGCGCCTACCAGCGCCTTGGCGCCGCAGCTTGTACAGTGCGTGTACGGCATGCGCGGCTACTTCGTTCCTCGCACTCCGTCCACGTAGTACGTCGTCTCGCCAAAACAGGCCGTCGGGACGCCGCGGTGCTCCTTGTAGTGCAGCTGCACCTGTGCGCCCTCGATCTTCTCGATCTCCCGGGCGATGGAATCGTTGCGCACCGAGAACTCGAAGATCCTCGGGGCCGTGCCGGGCACCGTCGTCATGGCGAGCTCCCCTTCCCACGTCTTGCAGAGCCATTCTTTGTGGGAAATCTTCTGCATGTAGCTTGTGCGCGTGCCCTCGGAATACGTGTAGCTCAGCGTGACCGCCACCCAGAGGCTCATGCCGATGAGCGGCACGAGGAGGATGGTCAGCAGGGACAGCTTGCCCCAGTGCCGGCGCCCGAAGCCAGCCTTCGGCGCTGGCGTTTCCTGAGTCGGGGTCTGGTTCGGATCTTCTGACATGGCGATGCTCCTGGACGACTGGGCTGCTTGGAATATCGAGGGCGGAAGAGGCAGACGCGAGGGGCACAAACCGCGCATCCGGCGCCGGCGTTAGTTTTCCCGTACCCCAACCCCGCTCGCCGTGGTCTTCAAGCCCCGCCGCCAGACCGTCACCGCATACGTCGGGAACGTCGCCGTTGGATCGGCGCATCCCGTCGTCGTGCAGTCGATGACGAATACCGATACGGCCGATCCCGCCTCGACCGCCACGCAGGTGCTCGCGCTGGCCGCGGCCGGCTCGCAGCTCGTGCGTGTCACGGTCAACAACGACGAGGCAGCCGCGGCCGTGCCGGAGCTGATCCGCCGGGTGCGCGACGCCGGGTCCGACGTGCCGGTAATCGGCGACTTCCACTACAACGGCCACCTGCTGCTCGCCAAGTACCCCGAGACGGCGCAGGGGCTCGCCAAGTACCGCATCAACCCGGGCAACGTCGGTGGCAAGCGCCGCGACGAGAACTTCCGCACCATCGTCCAGATTGCCGTGGACAATGACAAGCCCGTGCGCGTCGGGGTCAACTGGGGGTCGCTCGATCAGGACCTGCTGACTGACCTGATGGACGTGAATGCGAAGTCGCGCGAACCGAAGGACGCCAAGGACGTCTACATCGAGGCGATGCTCGAGAGTGCGCTGCGTAGTGCCGAGCTTGCAGAGCTGGTGGGTTTGCGGCACGACCGGATCCTGATTTCGTGCAAGATCTCGCAGGTGCAGGACCTCGTGGACGCCTATCGGCGCCTCGCCGCGCGCTGCGACTACCCGCTGCACCTCGGCCTCACCGAGGCCGGACTCGGCATGAAGGGCATTGTCGCGTCGACGGCGGCACTCTCACTGCTGCTGTCGGAGGGCATCGGCGACACCATTCGGGTATCGCTCACACCCCGCCCCGGTGGCGATCGCACCGAGGAGGTGCACGTCGCGCAGCAGATCCTGCAGTCGCTCGAGCTGCGGTCGTTCACGCCGCAGGTCACCGCCTGCCCCGGCTGCGGGCGCACGACGAGCACGTACTTCCAGAAACTCGCCGAGGACATCCAGAACTACCTGCGCGAGCAGATGCCGCGGTGGCGGGCGGCACATCCCGGCGTGGAAGAAATGAAGGTGGCCGTGATGGGCTGCGTCGTGAACGGGCCCGGCGAGAGCAAGCACGCGAACATCGGCATCTCGCTGCCCGGCACGTTCGAGGATCCCAAGGCGCCGGTCTACGTGGACGGGGCGCTGCTCAAGACGCTCAAGGGTGATCGGATCGTCGAGGAGTTCCTCGTCATCCTCAACGACTACGTCGCGCGCACCTATCCAGGCGCGTAACCGGTCGCGGCCGAGAAACTATCCCCCCGACCGCCCCGCCCCGATTTCAGAAAACCGCTCCAGCGCCTCGGTCACCGCGCGCAACTCCTCGACAATCGGCGCCGTGAAGCCCAGCGCCAGCAGGCGCTCGTAGACCGCGCGGTACCAGCGGATGGTGCCTTCCTTGCCGACGGAGAACCGCCCCCACACCGACTGCGGGTCGCCCGTGCGGCGCAGGTCGGCCAGTATGGAACTCGCGTTGTGAATCTTGTCCGCGGCGCACACCCAGCGTGCCACATCCGAGGCCT
>JBBQZD010000020.1:0-21836 GCA_038208045.1 Gemmatimonadales bacterium
AAGGCCGACGCTCACGCGTCGGCCTTCCCTGCCCTGCAAGATCATGCAGCCGTGCTGGACTCGCTGCCAGAGCTACGGCTTCGTCGAGTTGCGCGGATTGGCCGAACCGCCGAAGGTGTACAGCGCCTCGCCGCGCACGCCCAGCTCCTTGGCCGGCACCGGCATTTCGCCGGGTGTTCCAGCCCGCAGGCCGCCCGTGAGACGACGCCGGTTGTAGTACGGTGTGGCCCCGAGGCCCAGCAGTTCAATGTCCTGCTCGTTCTGCAGCACCGTCAGCAGCCCGGCGACGCCGTCCGCCGCCGACGAGGGCGTCAGTCCGCCACGGGTCACGCGGGTGTTGTTGATGAGCTGCGCGGCCTGCGAGAGGTTGCCGTTGCTGCGGATGAGCCCCTCGGCCCACAGCAGATCGTTCTGGCCGGCCGAGATCACGGGCGCCGGGCCGTAGCCGTTCCAGATACCCGTCGGGTCCTGGTTGCGGCTCAAGTCGTATCGGATGTGGCCGATGTTGGACTGGTGGTACTGGCCACGCGAGGCGCTGAAGATCTCGTAGTGCGAGTAGCTGAAGTCGGTGCCCGGGCGGCTGGTCGCCGTCACCGGCACCGTGCCCCAGCCGTCGACGATGGACGCATCGCCGAACGTGCCATCGCCGAGGCGCTTGTCCGAACCCGGCAGGCCAAGCGGCTGCGGGTTCCCGCCCGCCGGATACGGGTCCTTCTGCAGGACATCGAGAATGTGCGCCACGCGCGTGTGGATCACGCCGGTGTCGATGGCGTTGAACCAGATGAGCACTTCATGGCACCACGCCGTGCAACCGTCGCCGATGAAGACGAAGTCGAACGGGCTGGCGCCCGACATGCCCTTCGAGGCGTAGCTCGCCACGCGCACCCAGTCGACTTCCGCGTTCTCGGCCGCGTCACGCGGATAGTACGCGAGGGTCATCGCCGCCACCGTGTTGGCAATGCGGGCGATCTGCACGTTCGTGTAGGCGCGGCCGTTGGTCCACGCCGCGGGCGTCGTGAACGTGTTGGCGTTCGCCAGCGCGATGGCCGCGTCCAGCTTGGCCAGCGCCGCATCGCGCATCAGCTTGCGGTTCGAGTACGCGAGCTTCGTCACATCGACGGTCTCGTCGATGATGTAGCCCTTGTCGTAGTTGATGGCGATGCCCGAATGCGCGAGGCCGCTGACAAACGCGGCAATCGTCTCGGCCCGCTTGGTGTCAGACGCGTTGTTCACCACGACCTTGTCCACGCGGATCGCTCTCAGCACGTCCGTGGCCGAGGAGATGGCACTGTAGTACTTCGTCCAGTACCACTCGAGATGCTGGCGCTCCTGCGCCCCCGGATCGTTCTTCCACGGCCGCGAGTTGCGCGTGCCGTCCGCATCCTGGCTGTTGATGTACAGCATGAAGTAGTTGTTCCACGACGACGAGTACGCGTCGGCGATCGTGGAGAGCGGCCCGACGGCCATCATGCCTTCGTAGCCGGTGAACCACGTGCGCAGCGTGCCGCCCGCCACCGCTTCGAGCGCCGCCGGGTCCGACAGCGCACGCCGGGCATCCGGGGCGTTCGGGTTGACGACGTCGAGGCTATTGCATCCGACGACGGCACCCGCGGTCAGCATGCCCAGCCATCGGGTGATTCGCGAAGTATTCATTGTGAACTCGGTCTCCTGGAGGTAGGCTCGCGGCTTAGTAGCCGAGTTCGAGCATCAGAGTGAACGTCCGAGAAGCCGGATAACTGAAGTTGTCCACGCGGAAGGCGAACGGCTTGCCGGCGCCGCCCGTCACGTCGGGATCGTAACCGGTGTAGTTCGTCGAGGTCCACAGGTTGCGGCCCACCAGGCCGATGCGCGCGGTCTCGATCTCGCCCAGGTGCAGCTTCTTCGTCCACGCCTTCGGCATCTGCACGTTCACCGCCAGCTCACGGAGACGCACGTACGAACCGTCCTCGACGAAGTAGTCGTTGGCGTTGATGCCGTTGTAGAAGACCTGATAGTACGGCACCGGCTTCTTCGCGGCCTGCGGCTTGCCGCGCTGATCGAAGACCGGGTCGCGCTCTTCATTGAACGGCCACTGGCGCGTGAGGTTGTAGATGTTGCCCCCATGCACCCAGTTCACCAGCGCGTTCACCGAAATGTTCTTGTACTGCAGGCTGTTGTTGAACGCGAGGTTGAAGTCCGGGTTCACGTCGCCGATCTGCTGCAGCGAGCTTCCATTGGCCACGTATTCCTTCAGCGGCCGCTCGTTGACCGTGCCCTTGGCGGACGCGAGCACGTAAAAGCCTTCCTCGTTCATCACGTAGTCGGCGGCGGTGCCCGACAGCTTCTTGGCGGCGATCGTGCCCGCGAGCTGCTGCGCGGAGCGAATCCACTTCTCGCCGTAAATCACGCCGAACGTCTCGCCGGCCGCGACGCGGAAGAACTGGGTGTTGTCGTCCGGGCCATTCAGGAACGGCTGCACCTTGAGCGCCGTGATCTTCGAGCGCGTGCGGTCCCCGGCGATGTTCAGCTTCCAGCTGTAGTCCTTCGTCGCCAGCAGCAGCGCGCCGAACGCGAGCTCGTGCGTGTTGCCCGTCAGCGTGCCGGCGTTCTGCCATTGCGAGCCGTAGCCCGCGCCCGACGAGAGCGGCACGTCCAGGATCTGGTCCGTGGTGACCTTGTCGGAGTAGCTGTATTCCAGCGTGTAGTTCGTCAGGAAGTTCAGGTTGAAGCCGTACTCGGTCTCGCGGGAGAAGGCCGGCTTGAGGTTGTTGTTGCCGAGCCGCACCTTCTGCGGGCTGCCGGCCACGATGTTGAGCGTCTCGTACTGCGCGTCGAAGATCGGGCGCAGGCCGGCCGTGCCCACCGAGGCGCGCAGCTTGAACTCGTTGACGCCGGGAATCTTGACGTCCTCGGACAGGCGGTACGCGGCCGACAGGCGGTGATACGTCTGCGAGCGCTCCTGGCTGCCGAACAGCGACGACTCGTCGCGGCGGATCACGCCGTCGAGGATGTACCGGTCCTTGATCTCGAAGGTCGAGACGAGGAACGCGTTCTTGGCCCGATACTGCTCCGTCCGCGAGCCCGGCTGGATCGGCGTACTGGGGTCAGGCGACGCCGCCGCGAACTCGGGCACGTTCTTGACCGTCAGGGCCGTGGCGTTCACCGACACCGAGGCGTTGACCTGGTCCTCGTAGACGTAGGCCGCCTTCGTCGTGTTCGTGATCCAGTTCCAGGTGCGCACGGCCGTCACCGTCACGCCCGTGTTGTACGAGCGGTCGTTCCGGGCCTGCTGGAACAGCGCGCCCTTGTCGGCGCCACCGGCCGAGTTGAGGAAGCCGAGCGGACGCAGCCGCTTGTAGTTCTGGTTGGAGACGTCATAGTTGAAGTTGCCCTCGGCCGTGATCCACGTCAGCGGCCGGTAGCGCACCTTCAGCGTGCCGGTGAACCGGTCGCGGTCCTGCGAGATCTTGCGCTGCGACAGCCCGTAGAGCGGGTTGACGAGGTTGCCCGACTGCGGCGGCTGCTTGATGACGGCGTTGTACGGCGTGCCGTCCTTGTTTGGCGCGAGCAGGTTGATGTTCGGCTCGAGGAAGCGGAGCCCGAAGAAGATGCCCGTGTCCTCGCCCTGGTCGGCGGTCGAGCGGCCGTAGAACGCGCCCGTCGACACGTCGACCTTGTCCGACAGCGCGTGGTCCACGTTCATGCGGAAATTCTGCCGGCTGAACCCCGACAGGATGTCCAGCACGCCGGTCTCCTTGGTATTCTGCAGCGACGCGCTGAAATTCGTCGCGCCCTTCCGCTGGCCCACCGACATGTAGTTCGTCATGAACAGGCCGGGCTTGAACACCTGGTTCAGCTGGTCGAACGTCTCGGGGTACGGGTTGTCAGAAATCTTGTCGGCTTTCAGCTGCCGGTTGCCCGAGCCGTCACGCTTGAACGAGCCGTCTGTGTTCAGCTGGTACGCGTTGGACAGGTTGCCGGGCACCTTCCGCGGCAGCTCGGTCCGCCCGAACTCGTTGCGGAACGTGAAGATGGTCTGTCCTTCGGCCAGCGCCGCGCCGCGCTTGGTGAAGATCTGCACCACGCCGTTGGCCGCGTCGGAACCGTACAGCGAACTCGCCGCGGCGCCCTTGATCACTTCCACGCGCTCGATGTCCTCCGAGGCGACGTCCGCCAGCGAGAGGCGCGTGATCGTGCCGTCCACGATGATCAGCGGATCGGTGTTGCCGGTGATGCTCGTGGGGGCGCGCAGGCGGATCGCCGGCGCCGAGCCGGGCTGGCCGGACGTCGTCACGACGCTCGCACCCGCCACCTTGCCGGCGAGGCTCGCGATCGGCGAGGTTCCGGGCGCTTCCTTGAGCTGGGTCGCGTCGACGCCCGTGACAGAGAACGCGGTCATCTTCTGCGACGTCGCGCCGCTCACGCCGGTCACCACGACCTGATCGAGGTTGAGCACGTCCTTGCGGAGGTCGAAGTCCTTGTCCACGCGTCCCGCCGTCAGCGGCACCTGGAGCGTCGTCGGCCGGAAGCCGATGGAACGCGCCACCAGGTTGACCGTGCGACCGCGCAGCCGCGCGATGTCCAGCGTGAAGTTGTACCGGCCGTCTACGGAGGTGACCGCGCCAACACCAAGCTCAGGAATGCCGACCGTGGCGCCGCCCAGCGGGGAACCCGCCGACGTGACCTTGCCGTTGAAAACGGTGCTCTGCGCGTGCGCCGTACCCGCGAACAACGCGAGTCCCAGCGACGCTCCGACCAGTACCCACAGCCGTCGGCTCTCCGCAGATTGCATGATGGATGCCTCTTTACCGCAAGGGTGGGGGATGCACGACGAGGCGACGACGCCACGAAACGCATGTTGCGGCCGACCGCTCGTGGGTGCGGTCGGGAACGCCTCTAGCGACGAACGAGTAGCATTTGACGTAAGACAATACGGAAGATGATTGTAGGGTGCAAGCCCACCTGCTTGTCAGGTTCTGCCCCTCCCCGTACCCTTGCGGGTACGCCCGCGTCACATCGCCCCCGTCCCATCTCCCTCGCAGGCAGGCGAAGAATGTCCGTGCGTCGAATCCAGACCTGCACCGCCCTGATTCTTCTAGTGTCAGCATTTGCCTTACACGCCCAGGTCGCGACAGGACGACTCGTCGGAGCCGTCATCGAGTCGCGGTCGCAGCGACCGATTGCCAATGCCGACCTCATTCACCTCAAGGACGGCCGCAGCGTCACCACCGACTCGCTGGGGCGCTTCACCTTCGACAAGCTCCCGGCGGGACTCGTCAAGTTCATGGTGCGGGCACCGCGCTTTCCCGTCGTGACTTTTGTCGTCGCGCTGACGCCCGGGGAGTTCCTTGAACGCGAGATCATTCTCGACTCAATGCCCGACCGGCCGGAACCGTCACAGGCGCTCCCCGAGGTGAAGGTCGAGGCAGCACCGTCGCTCGGCCCCCGCTTCGCCGACTTCGAGCGCCGACTGCGGACCGGGCGCGGGCAGTACCTGACGCGCGACGCGATAGAAAAGGCCAACTTCGCCTCCGTCGTCGACGCCATGCGCGGGCTCCGCGGCGTGAACGTGGAGTGCGGCGGCGGCTTGGGCTGTGCCATTCGCATGGCCCGGGCGCCGGCACGGTGCTCCCCCGACTACATCGTGGATGAACGCGTGGACAACTTTTTCGGTCCGAACACCGCCATCCGCGACATCGAGGGGATCGAAGTGTACACGGGACCCGCCGACCTGCCGGGCGAGTTTACCGGCCGCAACTCGGGGTGCGGTGTCATCGTCATCTGGACGCGCGCCGGCCCGCCACGCGCCAAGAAGCCGGCGCCGGGCGCTCGGTAACTCCTCGGGCGCGCCGCACGCGCGGCGTGGGCCGCGTGGCGCGGCCTACGGTTTCTTCAGCCGCAGTTCGCGCACTCCGGCCGCCAGCGGAGCAACTTGCGTCGGGCCGCCCGGCCAGCGCACCCAGAGTGCGTCCGCGCCCGCGGGCAGCGGCATGACCGTCACCGCCCCGTCCATGGACCAGTAGCCAGACCCGGCACGCACCTCGCGCACCGCCCTCGGCGTGCCGCGCACCTCGATCCGCAGCTGGCTGCCGACGCCGAGCGGATTGCCCGGGCCGGCATCGAGATGCACACGCAGCCCTGGGGCACCCGTCGTATTATGGAAGAGGCGCAAGGCCGCGCCGTTCTGGCTCACCGCCAGGTCCACGCGCCCGTCGCCGTCGTAGTCCGCTGCCGCGGCGCCGCGCTGGTCGCCAGGCACCGAGATCCCACTCTCGCGCACCCCGAGCGCCGTAAACCCTCCGGCGCCGTCACCACGCAGCAGCACCCCGGCGCCGGCGTCGAATCGGAGGGTGCTGATCTCCGTCGGGTAGAAGTTCTGCCCGAGGAACAGGTCTTCGTGCCCGTCGCCGTCGAAGTCGGCGACGACGACGCTCATCGCGGGCGCCAGCTGGGCCATCGCCGGCAGCGCGTGCGCCTCGAAATGGTCGCCGCGGTTGAGGAACAGGGTGTGCTCCAGCGTCGTCGCGCCCACGCGCACGGCGTGCGGCGCCGCCGGACCGAGCACCGCCGCCGCATCACTCCGGGAGAAATCGGCGTACGACGCAATCCGTTGGCGCAACGAGGGAATCGCGACGCCGAGCAGTGCAAACGATCCGAGCGGCATCTCGCGATGCGTCACCGCATCGTCCTGCGCCAGCAGCAGGCCCACGCCCTTGCCGAAGTCGCCGACGAGTAGCGTCAGCGGACGCTGCGGTGTCGGATGCCAGGGCACGTTGCGGCCCCAACTCGTCGCGACGAGATCCAGGCGTCCGTCCCCGTCGAAGTCGCCAGCGGTCACGCCATTCCACCGGCTCGTGATGCCCTGCATGCCGAGTCGCGCGGTGGCATCCACGAGCGTGCCGCCTGCATTCAGCAGGACGCGAACCGGTCCCCACTCACTCGTCACCACGAGATCGGCCCGCCCATCGCCGTTCACGTCGGCGAAGGTGGCACCGCTCACGAGGCCGAGCGCGCGCATCGCGCCTTCATTGACGGCATCGGGGGCGAAGCCGCCGCCGGCCAACCCGCGCAAGAGATGCGACCGGGCGGGCAGCGGCCACGAACCGGGGCGTACGCGCGCACCCACGAACAGGTCGAGGATGCCATCGCCATCGACGTCCCCGAGCGCGAGCGCACCCATCGTCGCCGTGTCGGGCGCCATCACCGGCGTCACGGCACCGGGGCGCCCGTCGCGCAGCGCGAACGACACCACACCCGGAATCGACAGCGCCTGCTCGGGCGACGTGGCCTCGTAGTTCGACTGGCTGGCGACGAGCGCGGTGCGCCCGCCCTGCGACACCGGTACGACCGCACCAAGATCACCGGCCAGCGTCCCCGATGCGCGACGCGCGGAAAAGCCGCGCGCGCCGTTGACCAGCACTGTCAGCGCGCCCCCGCTCCCGTCCGCGACCACGAGGTCCTCGCGGCCATCGCCGTCCACGTCGATCCAGCTCACGCCGGGTCCCAGCTGCGACAGGCGGTTCGGCAGCGATGGCTGGCGCGCGAGATCGTCGAACGTCGATTCATGATGCGTGTAGCCGCCGAGCAGCGCCGTGGCGTCCGCAAACCATGGCGTCATCGCCGGGGCCGTCGCGGGCGGCAGCATGGTGGCACCGCGCTGGTCGATTTCATACAGTCGGTTGCGCCCGGCCTGCGCGACGACGCTCGTCGTGCCATCGCGCCAGCGCACCTCGATGCGGACGACGGAATCGCGCCCCGTGGCGAAGCTCAGGGTCGGATCCGACGACGACAGGTAGGCCCCGCCGTCGGTCACCGCGCGCGATTGCATCGGCAGCGAGGGCGCCAGCACGCGCACCACCGCGCCGACGCCGTCGCGGTTGGACGCCGCGCCGCGCAGGCGCACCGCGATGCGCGGCGCGGCGGATTCGTTGCGATACACCATCGGCGGCGCGTCGAGGCGGCCCACGATCGCATCGAGATCGCCGTCCCCGTCGAGGTCGCCGAGCGCCAGCGCGTTGGCAATGGCGCTGTCGCGCCCGAACTTCCACGGCGTCGACACGTCGGCAAACGTCAGGTCGCCGTTGTTCCGGAAGACGACGCTGGGCACGGCGAGGCGCGGGAACTCGCCCTGCTCCCGGTTCCACGCGACGCGCGGGAAGGAGTTGCGGATCCGCTCGTACGTATCGGCGTCGCGGACGTCCCACCGATGGCCGGCCACCGTGAGCAGATCCTCGTAGCCGTCGAGATCGATGTCGGCGAACGCCGAGCCCCACGTCCAGTCGGTCGCCGTCACGCCGGCGAAATCGGCCACCTGCGCCCAAGTGCCGTCGCCGCGGCCCACCTGCAGCATGTTGCGCATCCACTGCGCCCGGTCGGGCGACACGCCGATCGTCTTGGGCAGCGGCGTGTGCGTCGGGATCTGGCGCTGGCGCGCGGCCAGCGTCGGGCTGAGCATGTCGGCCGTGAAGATGTCCACGGCACCGTCGCGGTTGACGTCGCCGAAATCCACCGACATGCACGTGTTGCTGGTGGCGCGCAGCGCGAGCGCCGGCACCAGGCGAAAGCCGCCCGTGCCGTCGTTCAGCCAGAACTGGTCGGGATCCTCGAAATCGTTGCACACGTACAGGTCCGGCGCGCCGTCGCCGTTGACGTCGTAGAAGGCCGCCGAGAGGCCGAAGTAGTCGGGCGCTTCCTTCAGCGGCACGCCGGCTTCGTCGCGCCAGCGCGCGCCGAAGGTCGGCTGCTCGGTGAAGTGTCCGTGACCGTCGTTGAGGAAGAAGAGGTCGCGCTCCGCGCGCTGGAAGCGCACGATGCCACCGAGGTCGGGGCGCGCCTCCACCCGGTATTCACCCTTCCACGGGTCGACCACCTGGTAGGTGTTGCCGATCTTGCGCACCACCTGGTCGAAGCTGCGCGCCTGCGGCGGAAACGCATCGAGCGCATTGCGCGTCTTGTACGTCGCCACGTACAGGTCGAGATCGCCATCGCCATCCACGTCGGCCAGGGTGAGCGTCGTCGCCGCGAAGCCGCCGGCGAGACCGCTCGAAGCCGTCGCGTCGGTGAAGTGCCCTGTGCCGTCATTCAGGTACAGCTTCAGCGGACCGCCGAGTGTGCCGACGAGCAGGTCGGCGTCGCCGTCGCCGTCCACGTCGGCGAAGGCCGCTCCGATGGACGCCAGTCCTCTGGTGTCGATGCCGCTCGCCGCCGTGACATCGGTGAACTTCATCCCGCCGTCATTGTGGTACAGCGCTGCCGGACGCTCCACCGACGCGAGAAAGACGTCGGCCCGCCCGTCGCCATCCACGTCGGCGATGGCCACGCCCGCGCCGATGAGCAGATTGCGGTTGGCCATCGCGTGCTCGTCGCTCACGACGTTGGCGTGCACGAGTCCGGTCGCATTCGAGCCGAGCGGCGTGAAGCCAGCGTGTCCCCGTCGAGGCACGTCGAGTGCGCGCCAGCGGTAGCCGGTCTCCTGATGCCACGACGTGTCCGTCGCGGGACCTCCGCACGCCGCTAGCAGCAGCGCACCTGCAACGGCGATCTGCCCACGAGCCGTGTTCACTTGGCCGCTCTTGTCCTAAGCCGCAGCACGCGCTGTCCGACGCAGTTGCCCTGTGTCACGCCGTCGATGACCGCCGGCAGGTAGTGCGCGCCACCGTACAGGCGCGAGATGGCCACTTCATCCCGCGCGGCGCGGAACGACGCGAACGCCCGCGGCGGCTGTCCCACGTCCACTTGCGTCGAGTCGACGAACGGCACGGTATCGCCCAGCACCCGCTCGAGCACCGCGACGGCCGCCGCCGACTGCACCGAGTGCCCAGATGGATACTCGGGAAACGGTGGCGTCGCGAAGCCGGTCTGGAAGTCCTTGTCAAAGACGCGATGCACGAAGGTCACCGGGCGCACCACCAGGGACCGGTATTTCTCCTTCCAGCACCCGATGAATGCATCGGAGATGGCCATCGACATCAGCGCGTACATCTCCACGGCCTGGTCGGCGCGCTGGTGCCGGCGCGCAATCATCTGGTTGGCGAGTGACACCCAGTGGAAGCCGGGCGTGCCGGTGGCCACCGGATTGTCGGCCCAGAACAGGGCCACCTGCTGCTTCGCCGGCGTGAGCACCGCCATGGAATCGAAGAACTCACGGCCCATCTTCCAGAACGGCGAGCCCGGCTTCTCGGAATAGGTCGGCGGCGGGGGCGGCGCGCACTCGTCGCCGTTCGCGATCACGAACGTCCGCAGCCCGCCCCAGTACGGCGCCGTCGGCTTGACGGGATTGAACACGGGCAGCGTCGTCGGGGTGGCCTCCTTCGGGCGATTGGTGAACACCCAGCGCTCTCCGGCGCGCTCCAGCTCCATCGTCACGCCGGGGTTCGAAGGGCGCACGAGGTCCGTCTCGCCCGAAATCATCAGCGGCACATATTGGTCCGGGGTCGCGGTGTTCAGCCACTTGTCGCGTCCCACCGGCGACTGCCAGGGTTTGCCGAGCTGCGCGTAGAAACCGTCGGTCTCGGCCCACGCCAGGATGGCCGCGGCCAGCGCCCGCCCGTGCGCCACCGACGCAGCCCGAACCTTGTCGCCGACCCCCGCCGCGGCGCGAGCGGCAACTTGCGCCTTGGACAGCGAATCGATGGTGCGCCTGGTGCTCGCAAACCCGTCGCGGAACAGCGAGTCGAGCACCACGCGCTCCGCCTCGGCGGCCGTCGTCGCGCCGTCCACGGGCGACGTGGCCACCGGCAGTTCGGTCAGCCCGTTGAGCTGGCCGGCGAGCGTCACCAAGCCGGACGCGGAGTCGGACGCGTAGGCCTCGTACAGCGCAATGCTGCTGTAGGCGGAGATGCGGGCGGCCGTGGGCGGCCCCAGCCGCTCCGAGCGCACGAACGCCAGGGACGAGCGTAACCACTGCGCCACCATCTGCGGGTCGGGCGCGGACGCCGGCCGACGGCAGCCGGCGGCTAGGGCGACGACCAGGACGACGCGCGAGATCTTCATGGCAAGTCGAGATTGAGTGAGGAAGCGAGGATTCGTATACTGCCGAACAGAGTGCGCTTCCGGCAAGCAACCCCGTGACGTCGCCGCCTCAATCCGACTAGACTTCCAGCCATCGTGCCCCCCTCACCTCGAGCCTCGTCCATGCGTTTCGCCACCTGCCTTCCAGCGCTTTTCGTGGCAGCCGTCGCCGCGACGGCCTGCGGCGACCATGCGGCCCGCCAGGCCGCCAGCGCCGCCGCTGCCGCCGAGTACTCGCCCTACCGCGACTCGATCCGTGCGCGTGGCGCCGCGCGGTTCGCGGCACGCCCCGACACGCTGCTGGCCCGCGCCGACTCCGCCCGCACGCTCGGTGCGGCGGCAGCGCCCCTGTGGGTCATCCTCGTGGGCCAGCTGCAGTGCGCCGCCTGCGCCGATGCGGTGCACGAGCTTCTGCCGGTGCTGCGCCGCGAGTACGTCGACGGCGGGCGCATCCATCTGGCGTACGTCAATGCGCGCGCGCCGGACACCGACTACAACGCCCGCTTTGCCGCGCACGCCGCGTACTGCGGATCGCTCGGCGGCAGCTTCTGGAAGATCCTCGACACCATCGCGGCCACGCGCGACGAGTGGGCCACGTTGCCTGACCCGCAGCCGTATCTCGATGCGATCGCCGTACGGCTTGGCGCCGACAAGTCGCTTCAGGCCACGTGCACCGAGCGCACGCTGATGCTGCCGCTCGTGATGTGGGACCAGGAGCGCGCGGACGCGGCAGGGGTCACGTCGCTCCCCACGCTTCTCATCGGAACGGACGCACTCAGCGGCGACCTGTCGCCGACCCGGGTGCGCCGGGCGATTGACGAGGCGTTGGCGAAGAAGAAGTAGGGGTTCCGGCCCACGCGAACGCGACACGGGCGCGGCGTCCATATGGACGCCGCGCCCGTCTCTCCACGCCGGGCGACTACGGTTTCTTGGAAAAATCCACCGTGGGCGCTTCGCGCGCCGCGGCGGTGGTGACCTCGAAGTACTCGCGGGACTTCGCCCCCGTGACCTTCGCCGTCAGCACCTGCGGAAACTTGCGGATGTAGGCGTTGTAGGTCCCGACCGTCTCGTTGTAGTCCTTGCGGGCCACCGCAATCCGGTTCTCCGTGCCGGTCAGTTCGTCCTGCAGCTGCAGGAAGTTCTGGTCGCTCTTCAGTTGCGGGTACGCCTCGACCGTCACCATCAGGCGGCTCAGCGCGCCGCTCAACTGCTGGTTGGCATCGGCCATTTCGTTCATCTTGCCGCCCTGAATCGCGCCCGAGAGGCCAGCGCGCGCCTGCGTCACCTCGGTCAGCACGCGCTCTTCCTGCGCGGCAAAGCCCTTCACCGTGTTCACCAGGTTCGGGATCAGGTCGGCCCGGCGCTGCAGCTGCACCTCGATGTCCTTCTTCGCCTTCGCAGCCGTCTCGTCGTAAGTCTGAATCGTGTTGTAGCCGCACCCCGCCAGCACCAGCGGCAGCAGGAGGAACAACGCGGAACGTCGCATCTGGCAATCTCTCCGTGAAAGTAGGGGCCCTGCCCTGCCTTACCATCCGCCATCCGCCATCCACCATCCGCCATCCGCCATCCATTACTTACCGTCCATCAATCCACGCCGCCAGCCGCTGCAGTCCGTCGTGGCAGCCGCGCAGCAACGCTGGCGCGTCCTGCTCGCTGATTTTCGCCTTCCCACGCCGATGCGCCGCCAGCGCCTGGAACGGCGCCGCATCGAGCCCCGTCGCGGCGGCCGCGGCCAGCGCCACCGCCTCCGGGTCCGGCGGCACGTCGCCGCCCTCCACCAGCCGGAGCGAGGCACGCAGCAGCGCGAACAAGCCACCGCTCGCTCCTTCCAGCAGAACGCGCTGCGCCTTCGCGTCGCCATGGCGCGCCTGCATCTCGCGCCGCAGCTGGAGCAGCTTGCCCATCGCCTCGCGCTCGAGTTGCAGGCGCAGGTTGTCGCGCGTCACCACGATACCATCGAGCGGCAGCGTGCCGTGCAGCACGCGATGCGCGGCCAGGATGTCGGCGTACTCGATGGCGAAGATGTCGGCGCTCGACCGCCACTCGGCGCTCGTCAGCGTCATCGGCGCGGGATGCCCCGCCTCGAGCCACGCGCGCGTGGCCGCTCCGGCCGCGCGCAACGCACCGTCGGCCAGCTCGCGCACCAGGACCAGCACGTCCATCGTCCCCGCCGGCGTCCCCGCATGCCGGGCCGCCGAGCCGTAGAGCACCACGGCTTCGAGGGCGTCGCCGTACGCCGCCTGCAGCTGCCGCACCAGTTCGTCCAGCGTCATCTTGGCCATGTCACCAGCTCCCACTCGAGCCACCGCCCGAGAATCCGCCGCCGCCTCCAAAACCACCGAAACCGCCGCCTCCAAAACCACCACCACCGCCGCCGCCCCATCCGCCGCCGCCGCGCCGGCCACCGCCACCGAGCGCCTGACCTAGCAGGAACCAGAGGCAGCCGTTGCCTCCGCCGCGGCCGCGATTCAGCAGCGCGATCACAAGGAAGAACGCGACGAGGAAGAAGACGGGAGGAATGCCGCCGGGCGACCGCGACTGAGGCGCACGCGGCGCCTCGAGCGAGCTGTCCAGCGCAAACCCGAACTCTCCCGCATACGCTTCGGCGACGCGCATCGTCATCAGTTCCAGTGCCGCGCCGTAGTCCTTCGCCTGCAGGTAGGGGACCGCCTCGCGCCGGATGTTGCCGGCGCGGGAATCGGTAATGAAGCCCTCCACCCCATTCCCCGTCTGGATGCTGATGTGCCCCCGGCCGTCGGCGCTCGTTTCCTTGGGAACGACGAGGATGACGATGCCCGCATTGCGCGTCCGGTCGCCGATGCCGGCCGCGGCCCCGACCTTCCACTGGCGGCCGATCTGCAGCGCCACGTCCCCGACGTCGCGATCGCCGATGTCCGCGAGCGTCACGACGGCGATCTCGCCACCCGATTTGGCGCGCACGTCGCCGACAATGCGCTCGATCTTCGCCGCGCGCTCCGCGCCGATGACGCCGGCAAAGTCGTTGACGTAGCCCGTGGGCGCAGGGATCTGAAGATCCTGCGTCAGCCACGTCATGGCCAGCAGAGCGGCTCGCACCGCCAGTGGGAACAAGGAATCAACTCCGGTGGAAGGGGCGCGTCATCGCGCCATTCGAATAATACGGAACGGCAAGGCGGAAAGTTGCGACGCTCCCGCGCCCCATCCCCCACCCTTCCCCTTCCCCTTCCCAAGCCCTGCCCCTTCCCCTTCCCAAGCCCTAGGGGTGCAACCGATCCCCATTCATCCGCGTGTACACCAGAATCGCCCCCCACGGCGCCTTGTCGCCGAACCGCACCGACGACTCGGACGCCGAGAGGATCGCCATGAAGTACGTGTCGGCCGGGTTGAGCACCGGCGTCGGGCCCATCACCTGCCCGTCGACGATCCACATCATGCACCGATCGTTCCGGCGATCGCCACCGACGTAGCGCGCCGAGCGCACGCACTCGGTCGGCCGGCCTGGAATCACAAGGGACGCCGCGCCCGCCCAGCGCAACAGGTCATACACGTTGTTGACCAAGTCCCGGTGCTTCGCCACTTCCATGGGCGAAAAGATTCTCCAGCCGGCACGCACCGCCTCGTCGTAGCGCTGCTCGTTGTACGACTTCATCCCCGTCACGCGTACCGTGTCGCCAAGCACCGACTGCTCGGGAATCAGGAACTCGTATTCCACCGTGTCGCCGGGCGCGAGCGACAGCTCAGCGGTGCTCGACGGCGTGAGGCCGATGCGCCGGACGGTCATGGAGAACGGCACGCCCTTGGCATCAAGACGCAATATGAACTTGCCGTTCTCGTCGGACGTCGCCTCGCCGAGCGCGCGTCCGTTGCGATCCTCGGCCGTCACGCGCGCCCGGTCGATGGCGCGCTCCGTCGTTACCGACCGGACCACGCCACGCACGACCTGCGCATGCGCCGGCACGGCCAGCCGTGCGAGAGCCAGCACAAGCACGATACCGGGGAGCCACTGCCTGAGACGGGGGGAAATTCTCACGACGGACCCTGGGAAAGGACACACGACCGCTGGCAGCAATATGCCAGCGGTCGTGTGGTCAAGCCAGAAAACCGCCTCGTCGAACTACGGCGAGGTCGTGCGTGCCGGCTGCTTGTCCACCACGTAGATGACCGTGGGCGTCGCCGCCGCGGCCGCGGCCGAGCCAGCAACCGACGCCGGGAAGGCAATGGCCGTGATGATGGACCCGCCCACCGTGGCGCCGCCGATCGGATCGGCGCTCGTCGTGCCGGCCACGCCAGCCGGCGCTGCAGTGCTGCCCAGCACCGTCGCGCTGCCCGCCGCCGCAAACCGGACGGCGAAGGCCGCCGGGGCAAGACTGGTGTACGCCGAGTACGCCTTTTCGGCCACGGCGCTGAACGTCGGGGTGCCAATGGCCGTCGAGGTGGTCGCCACGATGTGGACGTCGATGGCACCCTGGCCGAGGCCCGGGTTCAGCGCGCGCACCATGACGTTCGTGCCCTGCGCCGGCAGCACGTCCTCGATGATCTTGACGGACTGGCCGTTTCCGCGGGCAAAGCCCGTGAGCAGGATCGTGTAATACTTGTTCGCTTCAAAGCTCGACGTGACGTCGGCCAGCACCGCCGTGTTGCCGGCCGTGCTGAAGTTCACCACGTCAGCGGTGAAGATCTTGAAGTGGCGCGAACCGGCCTTCAGGCCCTGATACAGGCCCTGGCCGACGCCACGGTACGCGACGTTGACGAAGGTCTGCGGCGTGAACTCGAGGTAGTCCACCCACCGAACGGTCGTGTTGAGCGTGTCGGGCACCGCGTTGATGTACCGGACGAACGCGACCGGAGGAACGGTCGTCGTCGTCGGGCCGCCGTCGTCCGTCGCGCATCCGACGGCCCCGAGGGCAAGCACGGCAACCAGCATTGGGAACTTGGAAATCCGCATGAGTCTGAGACTCCGTGAAAGAACGTCGTAGGAACCACGAAGGTGCAGTTGCACCTACCGGGACTCACTGCCTGGAGGCGCTCCCGGATCTGCCTTCGAGAGCCCGCCGAACACATTGAGATTGACCATCAGGAACACGACTGCCACTGCGCCAACACTTGCGCCGACGAGAAGCCAGGTGCGCTTCTTGGAGAACTCGCGCTCCTGATAGCCGGAGAGCGCGTCCTTCGGCACCCGAACCCGTTCGCCCGTCCACGAAGAGGAGGTCCCCTTCAGGTCGGTCGTCCGGTACACCTCGAGCGTGACGGACTCACTGTCTGCCACCACCAGCAACCCATCGACCTTATCTACAGCAGCCCCCAAACGGTCTCCGAGGGAAAAACGGCCGCGGTCGTTCAACAGCACCGCAATCCGATTGCCCGTCGCCGGCACGCTGGTCTGCAGGGGCTTGAACGTGTAGCACCCCATCTGCAGCGACAACGTCACGGCGCAGAGGCCGCCGACAAACCGGCGCCACGTGCGCGCACGCCGGTTCATCGAGGGAACAGTCATTCCGTCAACCTCACTGGAAGCCGTACGTGCCCTTCGCGGCCACGTTCGTGCCCGCGTGGTACGGCTTGTACCGGGACTGCATTTCCTGGTACGGCACCGGCCATTCCACGGCGGTTCCGGCAATCATGTCGCCCCAGCCGCGCATGTCGGCGTACCACACCAGATAGCCGGTGAAGGCCGTCTCCATGCGCTTCTCGTACTTCATGGCCTCGAGGAGGTTGCCGCACGCCGTGCCCGTAAAGGCCGGACCCTGCGGCACGCGCGGCACGCAGTCGGAGGCCGTCGAGATCGGCGCCGTGGCACTGGCCGGCACGCCAACCGACGGCAGGCCGTTGCGCAGGCGCGAGATGTCGATCAGCGGACCGGCCGCCGCGAGGTTCCCCGCGCGGATGTAGCCTTCGGCCGCCAGCATGTCGATTTCCGTCTTCGACATCTCGGCGTACGGACCAGAGACCGACGCAATGTAGACGGTGCCCCAGCGGCGGTGGTCGTACCACGAGTCGCCCCAGCCGCTCACCGGAACGTCTTCACCCGACGGACGGTTGCGGAAGTAGCGGCCGACCGGCAGCGCCACCGACGACGGGGCCTCGGCGCCCTGAATCGCGCGCGTCGCACCCTGCGGCCAGCGCTTGTCCGGCGTCACCACGAGAAACGCCTTGCGGCTGTCTCGCGGCGTGGCGAGCCACGCATCGTAGCCACCCGACACATCGGCCATGCCATAGTAGTAGAGGGCCAGGGAGTGCCAGCCGCCCACCACGTAGCTCTGGTTCACATCGAACGTCGCACTCCAGCCGCTGCCGGCGCCGACGTTGATCATGAAATCGGCCGTGATGCCGTTGGTCGCGTCGCTGATGACCGCGTTCCAGTCCACCGCCGCTCGCTCAGCCGACGTGCGGGCCACACCCGCCCGGATGCGCGCCTTGTACGAGCGCACGAGCCGGACGAAGTTGGCCGCCGTCAGGTTGCTCTGGCCGTTGATCCAGGTGCCAGGCAGCGGAAAACCGTTGCTGCCCGTTGCCGCCGCGGCCGAGTTCGCCACCATGATCGCCGAGTCGAGCATCGCCAGCGCGGCCTTGTTCACATCCTTGTAGCCGGAGAGCGCTGGCACTTCCGAGCTGCCGGTCAACGGCGTGACGATCGCTGCCGAGTCGTACCCGAGCGACAGGTAGCCCAGCGCGTTGCCTGCAATCATGTACGAGAACGCCATCGCGCGGGCGTCTTGCGCCGTGCTCCCCATCGACAGGCCCTTGGCCTGGTACGACTTGATGGCTGCAATGGCCGTGGTGGCCGAGCGACCCGTGCGAGAGAAGGTGTCCCAGTTGGCGCGGTTGCCCACCTGGTTGTCGTTGCCCAGGTCGTTCGACAGGGCGCTGCGCGGAATCTGCGCGCGGGCCGCCATGCCGAAGTTGGCGACAGTGGCGAACTGCTCGCCGCTCATCACCTTCGACTGGGTGTTGATGGACTCGCTGGCGCGCTGCGTGTTGTTCAGCTGCACGCCGAGCCCGCCGACCACGCCTTCCACGCCAGCCGGCGTGGCGTACGCGCGCGCGACGTCGGGGTTGTTGACGTTCTTGATTTCGAGGTTGTCACCGCACGCGGCCGTGGCCACGAGCGCTGCCCCCATCCAAAGAAAATGCTTGCGCATTGAATATCCTCAGTTCGGCCACCCGGTGACGCCGCCGTTCGGCGGCGCCACCGGCGACCCGCGTCGTCAGAAGCTGGTGCCGATCGAGAAAGTGAGCTGGCGAAGGTTCGGGAAGCCGAACGCATCGATGGCGTTGAGCGCGCCCGAGCCAAGCTGGCCGCCGCCGACGCCCACTTCGGGGTCGTAGCCGGTGTACTTGGTCCAGGTGTGCAGGTTGCGGCCGATGACCGACACGGTCCAGTCACCGATGCCCTGCAGCTTGCCGAGATGGTAGCCGACCGACAGCTCGCGAAGCTTCACGAAGCTGGCGTCTTCCACCGTCCAGTTGTTCGGTCCGAGCACGTCGTACAGGCCGCCAATGCCACCCGTGGACGCCGTGCGGAAGTAGTAGCCAATGGGCTTGGCCGCCCCCACCGACTTGCCGTTCTGGTCAACTTCCCCAACCTGGAAGTCGCCGAGCGACCACTGACGCTGTTCGTTCCAGATCGACTTGCCGACCGTGGCGTCGAGTAGCGCGTACAGCGACACGCGCTTCCACGTCAGGTTCTGCGAGAACGACCAGTGGAAATCGGGCAGCGCATGGCCGAGCTTGAGGACCGGCACCGCACCCGTCGAGTCGTGCACGAGGATCGGCAGGCCCCAATTCATGTTGTCTGACGTCGTGCCGCCTGCCCACGGAGCCGATGCGGCCGGGACGCGGGTCATCCACAGGTTCTTCGTGATGCCGTCGGCCAGCGTGTTGCCGGTGCCGACGTACACGATGAATCCATCGGAGTTCTTTTGGTACGCGCTGCCCGCACCGCCACACTGGGCGGCGAAGGAGCCCGGAAGCTCCGCGCACTTCGTCACGAAGCGACGGCCCCAGATGGAACCGAACTCCTCACCCTGCTTGATCTTGAACATGGTGCCCGACCCCTGCTGTCCGGCGGCGTCGTAGAACGTCTCCGGCATGTCGAGGCGCGAGACCAGCGAGGTCGTACGGTCGTAGTTGAAGCGCACCGAGTAATTCAGGTCGCGGCGCTGGATCACCGGCACGTTCAGCGAGACTTCCCACGTCTTGTTCGTCAGCTCGCCCGCGTTCTGCCACTGCGTCGCAAACCCCGACGCGGCCGGCGGCGTTACCGGGAGGAGCTGGTTGTCGATGACGTTGTGCGCGTAGGTGACCGTCAGGCCGTACTTGTTCATGACCTCGAGGTCGAAGCCAGTCTCGATTTCACGCGACACTTCCGGCAGCAGGTTCTTGTTGCCGAGCGTGTTCGGCGACAGCGCGCCGCCCGAGCCCAGGGAGAACGTCTCGTACTGGGCGCTGTAGCGCGGGCGGTTGCCCGCCGTGCCTTCGGAAATGCGGAACTTGAGGTCCGAGATCTTGGCGACCTTGAACCAGGGCTCCTCACTCACGCGCCACGCAAACGAACCGCGACCGTAGGTCTGCCACCGCTGCGCCGCGCCGAACAGCGACGCCGCGTCGCGGCGCACCAGGCCGCCCATGATGTACCGACCCTTGTAGTCAAGGTCGAGGTTGGCAAACATGCCGAGCGCGCGAATCTGCTCGGTGCTGCTGCCGATGTAGAAGTTCGTGATGGCCGCGTTCATGTCTTCCAGGCCCGGCACCGCAAGGTTGGTGCCGCCACTTTCCTGGTAGCGGTCGTCCGACGCCTCGTACGAGCCACGCAGCGTCAGGCGCGAGTCGAGCGTGTTCTCAAACCAGCTCTTGCGGGCCGTCACGTTCGCGGCGCCATTGAGCGCGTACTGCTTCTCGGCGTTGTAGTCGATGTTGCCGAGGTTGGTCGAGCTCGAGGCCGTCGTGCGGAAGCCGCGATCGCGCTGGCCCGTCTGGTAGTTGCTGCGGCCGTCAAAGCCGACTTCCGCCTGGGCGTCGAGCCAGCTCAGCGGCTGCCACTTGGCCGTCAGACCGCCGACGAACCGCGAGATGCGATTGCGCGGACGGTAGTTCTCCTGATAGTAGAGCGGGTTGTAGTTCTGCGACCCGCCCTGCTGCGGCACGGTGCGAACGTACAGGCGACCCTTCGAGTCACGCGCCTGCAGGCTGGCATTGGCCGGCTGGCGCGTGGCGTACAGCCACTGCGAGCCGCCGTTGTTGTCAATCGCTTCGGTGTAGGCCGAGCGCACGCTGAAGTTCCAGTTGCCCGCCATCTGCTGGTCGATGTTCAGGCGCAGCGAGTTGCGCAGATAGCCGTCCAGATACTTCAGCGAGCCCTGCTGCCGGAACTGATTCGCCGAGGCGAAGAAGTTCGTGCGGCCTACGCGCCCCGTGGCGTCCACGGTGCCGTTGTACTGCTGGCCGCTGGTCAGCATCTGGCGAATCGGCGTGTACACCTTCGGGAACGGATTCAGCAGGTACAGGGCCCGGAGGTTCGTCGGGCCCGGGTTGCGGCCGATGCCACCGTCGTTGGTGAACGTCGCCGGCGAGAGCGAGAAGTCCGTCCCCTGGTCGTTGATGCGGAACGCCTCGGCGTAGATGTCCACCGTGCGCGAGCAGTCCGGCGAGCCGGACGCGGCAACGCAGAAGCGCGTGAAGTCCTGGTTCATCAGCATGATGTTGGACTTCGGCGCCTGATAGATGTTCTCGATGTCAGACTGGCCGTACTCCATGTTCGCGCGCATCCGGATGCCGTCGTTCCCGTTCTTGCCCGAGCGGGTGGTGATCTGGATGACGCCGTTGCCGGCGCGCGACCCGTACAGGGACGACGCGGCAGCGCCCTTCACAACTTCGATGTTCTCGATGTCCTGCGGGTTGATGTCCGACAGGCCGCCCATCGAGACGACGCCGTCGATGATGTACAGCGGCTCCTGGCCGCGGCCGGAACCGTTGATCGACTGCGGGCCACGAAGGATGATGGACGGGGCCGAGCCCGGCCGGCCGCTGGCCGACACGATATTGGCGCCCGGCACCTTGCCCTGCAGCTGCGACAGCGCGTTGCTGCCCGCCACCGGCATGTCGGCCTCGGACACCTGGGCCACGGTAAACGCGAGCTTCTTGATCTCCGTCGCGCCCGTCACGCCCGTGACGACCACCTGGTTCAGGCGGTTGACGTCCGTCTTCAGCTCGAAGTTGAACGTCTGCGTGCCCGGCGTCAGCGTGAAGTTGCGCACCGCCGGGATGTACCCGATGGCACGAACCCGCACCTGCACCGACTGCCCCGTGACGCGCGCGCCCGGGACGATAATCGTGTACACGCCGTCGGACGTGGTACCGACCGAGATCTGCAGCGCGTCAATCACTACGTTGGCTCCGTACAGCGCCGTTCCAGCATCCGACACGATCTTGCCGGTGATGGTGGCGTTCTGCGCAAGCGCAGACGCCGAGACGCTGAACAGCAGAGCCAGTACCGCGGTCGTCATCCAGCTAAACCGAGTACTCATGGTCATCGGACACCCTCTTACATAAGGTGAAGAGCAAAACGGACTGCGGACCTCAAGGAGCTTCGCACTGCTGCCCCGGAACACCGGGGCGGAACTTCAAGCCGGCAGCGTGCGTATACAGCTGCGTATACAGCACGGAAACCGGCGGTGAACTCTCAAGCGCTGGGGGTTGTCGCTTGTCCTGCAGGGCGGCGTCGCCCACGGAAAATCACGAATCCCCGACCAGATGGTCGGGGTTGTTCGCACGGTCGCTCTGCCTGCCCTGCCACTCACGTCAACCTCGGGTCACCCCGAGGTCAGCCCTGCGTCACACCCCCTCTACTCAGGGTGCGTGACCTTTGT
>JBBQZD010000021.1:0-20369 GCA_038208045.1 Gemmatimonadales bacterium
AGCGCAGCTCCGACACGCTGAGTTTCTTCATGCCCCTGATCTTCAGCTCGCGCACTTCTGGCGGGCGTGGACGACCCGTTCCGCCATCACGCGCCTGCGCGCGCAACAACATAGGCACGAGGGCCTGCAACGAAGCCATCGTCATCAACGTGAAGTACACGTGAAGCCGCGTTCTCATAGATTCTGGCATCCCTGGTTCACGAGCCGGCCTGCGTGCCCGGCTTCCTTTTTCTGCGCCACGTGAAGCAGGCAGAAGCCGCGTGTGGTACGCCCGAGCGCTGCCGAGGTACCGGCGATGCAAGTGGGGCGCGATTGACCTGCTGAATCGCCAGGGGCAGACGGTGACATTTCTCACGAGCAGGATCCGCTCCATTGGCATGGTAGACGCCGAGCCGTCCAGACACCATCGCTCACATGGCGTACTCCTTTGAAGTGTGCGCTCGGGGCCAGCGCGGCAACTAACAGACCCGATGGGACGCTCGTGCCGTGGCCCGGGCACGACGTGGCCGCGCTGACCGAGGCCTTCCGGGCGGCTCGCGCGCTCCTGTGCCCGCAATCCCATGGCGCTCGATCACCTCAGATACGACGCCGCGTGCCGGCACGACCTCCGTCCGCGCGCTGGTACGCCGCACCGCCCACGATACCTTCGCCAGAGGGATTCAAATTCCAATCCGGTGTACACGACCGCGCGGACGCTTCACCTGGCGCGCTGGTCGGGCGACACCCGCAACTGGCCCCCATCCTGGCAGTGCTGCGGCCGGAGGCCATCGGTGTGCGCATTCGTGTTGCGTTGCACGACCGGTGGGGATCGCCGAAGGGGACCGCGACGTCCATCGCTCCGCAAAGTGTTTGTGGGACGCCAGCACCGTGCCGCGGTCCCCGGCAAGCGCCTTCATGAGCGCCATCGGCAGTTGCCGCACCTCGCGAATAGGCGCTTGGGCGACGGTCGCCGTGTCCTGTACGCTGCCCTGTCCCGCCTGACCGGAGGCGGTGACGCCGACTCGACTCGGTATCGCGCCCCGCGCCGAGATCTTTCCTACCGTTCGATTCTAACGGCGCCTTTCTTCGGTCGACTCTCATGTCCTCTCGATTCGGCGAATTGCTGTGTAAACTCGGCACCAAAGAGCAGGAGCATTCCGGCGTAATAGATCCAGACGAGGATCACCGCCAAGGTGCTGGCGGCGCCGAACGCGTTGCCGGGATGACTGCGTCCGAGATAGAAGCCAAGGGCGAATTTGCCGACGTCGAACAGCACGGCCGTGGCGAATCCCCCGACCCATACGGCACGCCACGGCACCACCGCATCGGGCAGCACCTTGAATATCGCCGCGAACATCATCGCCAGTATCGCGACGGAGAGCACCATACCCGCGATCTGCATGACGACGCTGTTGCCAATTGTAGTGCCGAGAGCGCTCAGCGCCGCGGTGAATGCGAGCGAGACGACGAGCAGAAAGCCGAGGCCCATCACCCACCCGAGCGAGAAGAGTCGCTTGGTGATGAAGCGTTTGACGCCGCCTTGCGTCGGATCCGGCCCGACCTGCCACGCCGCGTTTAGCGCGTCCTGAAGCGCGAGAAACGCGCCGGTGACGCCGAGAATGAGCCCGGCCGTGCCCAGGACGACGGCGATGACGCCGCCTCCCGTCTGTTGGCCGCTCGCGACCATCTCACGAACGGTCCGCGCTCCATCCGGGCCGAGAACGCCCGCAAACTGGGATTCCATCGCATGCTGCACTGCCCCGGGACTCCAAAGGAAGCCCGCGAGCTTGATCAGCAGAATGAGAAGCGGCGGCACCGCGAAGACGCTGTAGTAGCAGAGCGCCGCCGCGCGAAGGCCACACTGGTCCCGGGAGAAGGCCTTCGCGGACCTCTTGAGGAGCTGGAAGAGGCCGAGGGCGCCCCGAGTCGGAACGAGATCTCGCTGGATCCCGTTCGCGGTCGACCCAATCAGAGGCATCGCAGTGCTCACAGGAAGAGATGATCGGCGGTGAATTATCGAGACGGCGCCACAGACGGTGCAACACAGGCGCGTGCGCCGGGGCGTAACGCGTGGACTGTTCCTTGCCCGCACATCGCGGACCTGCGTGCCCCGCGTGGGGCTCGCACCCACATGGAGTTGCCTCCGCGGGATTTCGAGTCGTGTGCATCTGCCCCTTTGTGTGCCTGCCGATTCGCAGTTGTCCTGTCCCCCGATTTCGTGTAGCGTCAAAATACTCTGCGCCGCGGGTTGCTGGGGCCACGCCAGATCCACACGGTCGGCAAACTGCGTTCACGCCCGCTGGGTCGTCTGCGCGCGCGGTCTCGAGTTCGCGTGATAACTACCGCAGTTGCCGTCATTTACGGATCAAACGCTTCTTTCGGGAGCAGGAGGCCGGAGGTTCAAATCCTCTCGCCCCGACTGATGTGACAGAAACGCAACCCTTTGCTTGGCGGAGGGTTGCGTTTTTCGTTGGCCAATCGGATGCGGCGTGTAGCCGGGGGCGCGATCTTGCTTCGGGTCAGGGCGGCCCCTGCCCCGCCCTCGCGCTGCGCCGCGCATCGAACACGCCGTTCACGAAGTCGAGATGCAGTCGCGCCCGGAGCACGACGTCACTGCCGAGGACGCCGTCGAAGGTCACGAACGTCCACTGCAGTTCCGGCATCACCGGCACGTTCGCCATCGTGATGGCGTAGTCGCCGTCGCTCAGGGTGAGCGAGCGCGCCACCCAGGCGGTGGTCAGCTTTTGCGGACCCAGGCCGCCCACGGTGCTGCGACGCATCGCCACCGGCGTCCGGGGCAGCTTGCGCAGCAGCGAGTTGGTGACGTAGGAAAAATCGGCGCCCGTGTCGAGCCCGAACAGCAGCGGGCGGCCATCGCTCGCGACGAGCCGGACGACGGGGTAGCCCACCCAGTACAGGTTGCGTACCGCCCGCGAATTCCGGACGGGCCGGCGAATGGTGATCGTCCCGGCGTCGGCATCGAGCACGAGGTCGAGGTGTCGCAGCAGGTCCATGCCGATCACGCCGTCGATGGGCACGAATTGCCGGACGCCATTCACCAGGCGCTGGTCGAGCCGAAGCGCGTCGGGGGCGACGAGCGCCGCACCGAGTCCGCGCGCGCGCACCGCTCCCAGCGCCAGCGAGTCGATGAAGAGCGCGCGCGCCGGGATCTGGCCGCCGACCACGCCGAGCGCGAGCGTGTCGACCGCGACGAGCATCGCGCCCGCCGCACGCGCGACCCGCGCCGACAGCAGCGTCATGCTCGCGCCGGTGTCGAGCCAGAACTCGTACGGATGGCCGTTGACGTGGACGGTCACGACGGGCGTGCCGAACGCGCTGATGCGCAACGGCAACGTGACGGGCACGTCGGGCAGTTCGAGCGTGGGCGGTGGCAGGTCGGCGAGCACCTTGGCCCAGCACTCGATGCTCTTCCGCACGGCACTCGTATCGGTGTCGGCCGCATCCGGCAGGCCGGACATGGTGGCCAGCGAGGGCCAGTCGCTGTACCACGAGAGCGCCATGGTGAGTCCGACCCGCGCGCGCGACCGCGCGACGGCATCTCTCGCCGTGCCGTGCAGCGCCCGAAAGGCGACGGTCGCCGCATCGGGATCGCTGGCGAGCAGCAACTGGAGCGCGAGGACGAACGTACGTTCGTCTACCGAACGCGCGGTCTTCTCGGCGTTCGTGATATCGAGCCCGGCAATGTTCTCCCAGAAGCTGGCCGCGCCGTCACCGGGCGGGCGGAGCGCCCAGCGCGCCCGCGTGATGCCGACCGTGGTGCTGTCGGCGGTGGTGTCCACGACGAAGGTGCTGTCGACGCGCCCTTCCACGATTTCGGCGGCCGTGGGCCGTCGCACGCCGCTGCGGCGGCAGGCGGTGGCCCCCGCGCCGAGCAGGAGGGCGAGCGCGATCCAAAGGCGCCGCGTTCGGAGGGTCGGGTGGCGCTTCGTCATTGCAGATTCGTACGGAGATGCAGTGCGTCCAGTTTCCTCGCGCGCGGCGACGCGCGGCGGGCACGTGCGCCACGCGAAGCCCCGTCGATGACGCAAATAGGTTCCCGAGACGCAGGATGCACAAGACGGTCGTCGCACGCCGCATTCCGCTGACACGCAACCCGTTGTGACGTTGTCACTTGCAATTTCATTCCGAGTGGATCGAGGACGTGCCCTTCCACTGACGGCTCCTTCGCGCTCAATTGAGTGATTAGAGGATAAACGCGCGGCTGTGGATGCAACCGTCAGCCGACGCCCCCGGATGGCTCGATCCCCTGAATCGGCGCCGGTGCGCAGACCGTGAGACTTTCCCTTCGATTCATCGCCCCACTCCTGCTCGCCCTGGCGGCCTTCGCCTGGGTGCTGACGCCGTACGTGGATCGGCAGATCACGCGCTGGTTCGTGCGGGACCTGGACATCCGGGCGGAGTTCGTCGAAAACACGGTGCACGAACCGCTGCGCGTGATGGTCGCCGACGGCAACACGGCGCAGCTCAAGCAGTATCTCACGCGGCTCACGAACGACGAGCGCATGTTCGCCGTCGGCTATTGCGCCACGCCGGCCAGCACGCCGCTGACGACGCCGCTGTGGCCCTCGACGCTGCGCTGCAGTGACGTCGGCCGGTACTTCGATGCTTCGCAGCGCCAGTTCAACAGCCCGCGCGGCGCGCTGCACGTGAGCGTGGCGGGCATCGAAACGGACAGCGGCCCGCCCGGCATGCTGGTGCTGGTGCACGACATGAGTTTCATCGACCGGCGGAGCGCGGAGACGCGCAAGTACATCTTCTACCTGTTCGTGGGCCTCGGGGTGGTGGTGTCGCTCATTACCGTGGTCATCGCGCAGTTGAGCTGGCGCGGCTGGGTGAACGGCCTGCGCGCGCTCGTGCGCGGCGAGGGCCTGCTGCGCCCGTCGGGCAAGGACCTGCCGGGCCTGAGCCCGGTGGCCAAGGACCTGCGCGCGCTGATCCACAGCATCGAGGCATCACACCAGGGGCGCGCGGAGGACCAGATTGCCTGGTCGCCGGAATCGCTGCGCGAACTGCTGCAGCGCGAGTTGCGCGGGCAGGAAGTGATCGTGGTGTCCAACCGCCAGCCGTACATCCACGATCGCGTGGATGGCGCCATCCAGGTGCGGCGGCCAGCGAGCGGACTGGTGACGTCGCTGGAGCCGATCATGCGCGCCTGCTCCGGCACGTGGATCGCCCACGGCAGTGGGTCGGCCGACCGCGACGTCGTGGATGCGCACGACCACATCGCGGTGCCGCCCGAGGCACCGGCGTACCGCATACGGCGCATCTGGCTGAGCGCGGCCGAGGAGGCAGGCTACTACTACGGCTTCGCCAACGAGGGGCTGTGGCCGCTGTGCCACATCGCGCATGTGCGGCCGACCTTCCGCTCGGAGGACTGGCGCTCGTACGTGGCCGTCAACCAGAAGTTCGCGGACGCGGTGATCGCCGAGGCCAAGTCGGACGATCCGATCGTGCTGGTGCAGGATTTCCATCTGGCGCTGGCGCCGCGGATGATCCGCGATGCGCTGCCCGCGGCGACGATCATCACCTTCTGGCACATTCCCTGGCCCAACCCCGAGGCGTTCACCATCTGCCCGTGGCGGGCCGAACTGCTCGACGGGCTGCTGGGCAGCAGCGTGATCGGATTCCACACGCAGTTCCACTGCAACAATTTCCTGGACACGGTGGACCGGCTGCTCGAGGCGCGGGTGGACCGCGAGATGTTCACGGTGTCGTACCGGGCCGCCCTGACCACGGTGAAGCGCTACCCGATCTCCATCGAGTGGCCGACGCCGGCGGCACTCGTCGCGAAGCCCGTGGCGCAGTGCCGCGCCGACGTGCGGCGGCGACACGGGCTCCCGGACGGTCACGCGATCGGCATCGGCGTGGATCGGCTCGACTACACCAAGGGAATCGAGGAGCGGTTTCGCGCGGTGGAGCGACTGATGGAACTGGAGCCCGAGTGGGTGGGACGGTTCTCGTTCATCCAGGTGGCGGCACCGTCGCGCTCGAGCATCGAAACCTACCAGGCCTACGACGCGCGCATCCGGGCGCTCGCCGAGCGCATCAACAGCCGATTCCTGCACGCGGCGCACCCGCCGATCATTCTGGACATCGCACATCACGAATCGGGCAGCGTGTACGAGCACTTCCGGGCGGCGGAGCTCTGCTTCGTGGGCAGTCTGCATGACGGCATGAACCTGGTCGCCAAGGAGTTCGTGGCGTCGCGCGACGACGAGCAGGGCGTGCTGGTGCTCAGCCGCTTCACGGGCGCCGCCCGCGAGCTGCCGGAGGCGCTGGTGGTGAATCCGTACGACGCCGACCAGTGCGCGATGGCGCTGCAGGTGGCGCTGGCGATGCCGGCGGAGGAGCAGCGCGACCGGATGCGCCTGATGCGCGGCCTGATCCGGGAGTTCAACGTGTACCGCTGGGCGGGCCGGATGCTGATTGATGCGGCGCGCCTGCGCCGGCGCGAGCGGATCGTGGACCGCACGGCCATGCCCGACCGATGAACGGCGGTCCGCCGCCGCCGCCGCGCCCCGAGTGGGCCTACTTCTTCGACATTGACGGCACGCTGGCGGCGCTGGCGCCGACGCCGGACGAGGCCCGGCCGTCGTCGGAAGTGCTGGCGCGGGTCGCGACGCTCGTGCATCGCACGGGGGGTGCCGTGGCCCTCGTGAGCGGCCGGCCGTTGCGCGAGATCGACGCGATGTTTCCTGGCCTCGCGATTCCCGCGGCGGGCCAGCACGGCGCCGAGCGGCGCGACGCGGCGGGACGCGTGACGCGACTGGCGCTGCCGGCCGCGCCGCTGGCCATGGCGCATGACGAGCTTGCCCGTGTCGTGGTGCGTCATCCGGGGCTGCTGCTCGAGCCCAAGGGGTTCTCGCTGGCGCTGCATTATCGCGCGGCGCCGCATCTCGCGAGCTTCGCGCACCGCACGATGCGGGCACTGCAGCGGCGTCTGGGGGCCGAGTTCGTGGTGCAGGCCGGCAAGCGCGTGGTGGAACTGGTGCCGGCGTCGAGCGACAAGGGCGTGGCGATCCGGGCCTTCCTCGCGGACGCGCCGTTCCGCGGACGCACGCCGGTGTTTCTGGGCGATGACGTCACCGACGAGCACGCCTTCGCGGCGGTGAATGCGCTGGGCGGCCACTCGGTAAAGGTGGGGCCGGGTCCGTCCGGCGCGCGCTGGCGGCTGGCGAGCGTCGCGGCGGTGTGCGCGTGGCTGCCGGCGGCGTAGCGGGGCCTGCCCGCACGGGGGTGGTCGTTGGAGTGCATCCGCGGCCGTGCGATGGCGATATGTTTGAAGGGACACCGCTTCCGGAACGGCCCCTTCACCCATGACGACGCCGAGTCCCGCCACGTGATCGACCTGACATCGCTCGCCCGCGTGAGCACGACGGACCGCGTATCCACGATGGCTGCGGGGCTTTCCGGTTCCGAGATCCTGAAGATCGCCGCGGAGATTCGCGCGCTCACGCGCGCCGGCGAAGAGATCTGCAACCTGACGGTCGGGGATTTCGATCCGACGCAGTTCCCGCTGTCCGACCGATTGCGGACGGAAATCTGCGCGGCCTACGATCGCGGCGAGACGAACTATCCGCCGGCGGACGGCATGCCCGAGCTGCGGCGGGCGGTGCAGGGCTACTACCAGCGCGCGCTGGGACTCGACTATCCCCTGGAGTCCATCCTGATCGCCAGCGGCGCGCGGCCCGTGATCTACGGCACGTACCGCGCCGTCGTGGATCCGGGCGACCGCGTGGTGTATCCGCTGCCGTCGTGGAACAACAACCATTTCGTGCACGAGCTCGTCGCGATCGGCGTGCCGATTGCGTGCTCGCCCGCCAATCGCTTCCTGCCCACGCTCGCCGACCTGGCGCCGGCGCTCAAGGGGGCGCGCCTGCTCTGCCTGAACTCGCCGCTCAACCCGACGGGCACGGCGATCGAGCCCGCGGCGCTGCAGGAGATCTGCGAGGCGATCGTGCAGGAGAACCGGCAGCGGACCCGGCGAAAGGAGCGTCCGCTCTTCCTGCTGTACGACCAGATCTACTGGCCGCTGTGCGCGGACGACACGCAGCACGTGACGCCGCCGGCGCTGGTGCCGGAGATGGCGAAGTACACGATCTTCGTGGACGGCATCTCGAAGGCCTTTGCTGCCACGGGCGTGCGCGTGGGCTGGGCGGTCGGACCGTCGGACGTGATCGGCCGGATGGCCGCGATCCTCGCGCACGTCGGCGCGTGGGCACCACGAGCCGAGCAGGTCGCAACGGCCGCGATGCTCAATGATCCGGCGGCGTGCGCGGCGTTTCACGGACCGTTCGTCGCCGGCATTCGCCGGCGCCTCGACGTCGCCTTTCACGCCTGCGAGCGGATGCGCGCGAAGGGACTGCCGGTGGAGGCCATCGCCCCGATGGGCGCGATCTACCTGACGGTGCGCATCCACCCGTTCGGAAAGAAGACGGCAGATGGCACCGAGCTGCGGACGAACGACGATGTGCGGCGGTGGATCCTCGGCGCCGCGCGCATCGGGGTGGTGCCGTTCCAGGCGTTCGGCGTGCCCGAGGAGAGCGGCTGGTTCCGGCTGAGCGTGGGCGCGGCGGGCGAGCAGGAGATCGCCGAAGCGATGCCGCGGCTGGACGCGGCGCTCGCGAGCCTGGCGTAGCGGCTCGGCGCCGAACCGCGCGGCTCAGCGCGGCTCAGCGCTGCTCGGCGATCAGCAGCACCGAACGGGGCGCGAACCGGAGCACGTCCGTGTCGAGTGCCGATGCCGGCTCGAGCACCGGGACGTCGCGCGACGTGTCGACGAGCAGGTGCCACTGGTGGCCTTCACGCGGGAGCGGCAGGCGGCCGTCCGCCGCGCGGTCATCGCCGTGGAGCGCGACGAGGAGCCGGTTTGAGTCCTCGTAGAGCACGGCGATGAGGGTCCGGGTGACAGCGCTGGTCCAGTCGTCGTGCGTCATGACCTGGCCGTCGAGCCGGCGCCATTCGACATCGGCGATGCCGCTGGCGTCGAGCGAGCGGCCGTGGAGGCGGCGGTCGGCGCGCAGGGCGGGATGCTCACGGCGGATCCTGATGAGCGCCGCCGTGAACGCCGTCATGGCCGCATCCGCGTGCTCCCAGTCGAGCCAGGAGATGGCGTTGTCCTGGGCGTACGCGTTGTTGTTGCCGCGCTGGGTGCGGCCGCACTCGTCGCCCATGGTGAGCATCGGTGTGCCGCGTGAAAGAAGCAGCGTGGCGAGGAGCGCGCGCGCGTCGCGCTGGCGGGCTTCCCGTATCTGCGGATCGGCCGTCGGCCCCTCGATGCCGTTGTTCCACGAGTAGTTCGCGTCGGTGCCGTCGCGGTTGCCCTCGGCGTTGTCCTCGTTGTGCTTGTGCGCGTAGCTGACGAGGTCGGCGAGCGTGAAGCCGTCGTGCGCGGCGACGAAGTTCACCGACCGTGAGGGCGTGCGTCCCTGCGACGCGAAGAGGTCGGCCGACCCGGCCAGGCGGGTGGCCAGCTCGCCGGTGACGCCGGCATCGCCGCGCCAGAAACGTCGCACCGCGTCGCGGTACTGGTCGTTCCACTCGCCCCACGGCGCGGGGAAGCCGCCGGTCTGGTAACCGTCGAGTCCCACGTCCCACGGCTCGGCGATGAGCTTGAGCTCCGCGAGCACCGGGTCGTGCGTGATGGCGGTGAGCATCGGCGCGGCGCGGTCGAAGCGGTGCCCGCGCCGTCCGAGCGTGGGGGCGAGGTCAAAACGGAATCCGTCGACGCCCGCGTCGGTGGCGTAGCGGCGCAGGGTCTCGAGCACGAGGGCCATCACCGGCTCGCGCTCGAACGCCAGCGTGTTGCCGCAGCCGGTGTCGTTGACGTAGCGGTGCGCGGCGTCGGGCAGCGTCCGGTAATACGTCGCGTTGTCGAGCCCTCGCAGGGAGAGCGTGGGCCCGCTGGCGTCGCCTTCGCCGCTGTGGTTGAAGACGACGTCGAGCACCACCGCGATGCCGGCGTCGTGCAGCGCGTCGACGGTGGCCCGTAGCTCGGCCATGCCGCCGGGGGCGAGGCGCGGCGCGGGGACGCCCCAGCCGACGGTATTGTAGCCCCAGTAGTTCGAGAGACCGGCGCGCACGAGGTGCGGTTCGTCGATGGCCGCGGCGACGGGCATCAGCTCCACCGTGGTGACGCCGAGGCGGGTGAGATGGCCGATAGCCGCCGGGTGCGCGAGGCCGGCGAGCGTGCCGCGCAGTGACTCCGGCACGCCGGGATGCAGCTTGGTGAAGCCGCGGACGTGCAGCTCGTAGATGACCGTCTCGCTCCACGGCACCTGCGGGCGCCGCGCGGCCGTCACGGCCGGCGCGGGCACGACGATGCCCTTGGGCATGAACGGCGCACTGTCGAGATCGCCGTCGGCGCCGTCGCCGGCCTCGCCGCACATCGACGGATGCAGGGCGAACGGGCGGTCGAGGGCACGCGCGTACGGATCGACGAGCAGCTTGGCGGCGTTGAAGCGGTGGCCCGCATGCGGCGCCCAAGGACCGTGCGCGCGGAGGCCGTACCGGGCACCCGCGGTGACGCCCTCGATGCTCGCGTGAAAGACACTGCCGCTCAGGCCGGGCAGCGTGATGCGCTCCACCTCGGTTTCTCCCAGCGCGTCGAAGAGGCAGAACTCGACGGCGTGGGCATGAGCGGAGAAGACCGCGACGTTCACGCCGTGCTCCGTCAGCGTCACGCCGAGCGGTTCAGGGGAGCCGGGCCCGACGCGGGGCATCGCTCAGGCCGTGCGGCGGGCCGCGAGCGCGCGATAGAGCGCGGCGTATTGCGATGCCGGCCGCGCCCAACTCACGTCGGTGGCCATCGCGCGGCGCTGCAGGCCACGCCAGGTGGTGCGGTCGCGCCAGAGCCGGCCGGTGCGCTCAATGGCGATCTCCAGCGCGGTGCGCGTGACGGGGCTGAAGACGACGCCCGTGCCGGCCTTCGCGGCGAGCGCCATCTCGTTGGCGTCGATCACCGTGTCGGCGAGTCCGCCCACGCGTGCGACGACCGGGATGGCGCCGTACCGCAGCGCGCAGAGTTGGGTGAGCCCGCACGGTTCGAACCGCGACGGCACGAGGATGGCATCGGCCCCCGCCTGCATGCGATGCGCCAGCGCCTCGTCGTAGCCGAGCACTACGGCGACCCGGCCGTGCAGGGCCTGCGCGGCGTCCGTGAACGCGTGCTCGAAGGCCGCGTCACCCGCGCCGAGCAGCGCGAGTTGCGCGCCCTCGCCCACCAGCGCCGGCAGGGCTTCGAGCAGCAGGTCGATGCCCTTCTGCCGGGTGAGGCGGCTCACGAGGCCGAAGAGCAGCGCGGACGGATTGAGGGCGAGTCCGAGCTGGGCCTGCAGGGCCGCCTTGTTGGCGGCACGGGTCGTGAGGTGCTTGGCGTCGAATCGCGACGCGAGCGTCGCATCGGTGGCCGGGTTCCACACGGCAACGTCAATGCCGTTCAAGATGCCCGAGAGCTCGCTCGCGCGCCGACGCAGCAGGCCGTCCATGCCCATGCCGTGCTCCTCCGAGCGGATCTCCGCGGCATACGTGGGCGAGACGGTGGTGATGTGGTCGGCCGTTGCGAGCCCCGCCTTGAGAAAGCTGATGCGTCCGTGGAATTCGACGCCGTCGAGCGTGAAGGCGGTGGGCGGGAGCCCGACGACGGAGAGCAGGTCGGGGTCGCACAGCCCCTGAAAGGCGAGGTTGTGCACCGTCATCAGGGTGGCGGGCCGGGGCCCGCCGCCGTAATGCAGGAGCGCGGGCGCGAGGCCCGCCTGCCAGTCGTGCGCGTGCACGACGTCGGGCACGAAGGCGGGCACGAGGCCGCGGCCGAGGGCGGCGCCGACGGCGGCGAGGGCCGCGAAACGTACGGGATTGTCGGGCCAGTCGGCGCCATCCGGCCCGACGTACGGATTGCCTGGCCGCGCAAACAGGTGCGGCGCGTCGAGCACGAACAGCGCCAGCCCCGCGGCGGAGCCGGCGAGGATGCGCGCGGGGCCGCCGTGCAGTTCCGCGAACTCGTGCACCGTCGCCACCTCGCGCAGTCCGTCCATCACGGCGGGATAGCCTGGCACGAGCGTGTGCATTGTCACGTCTTCGGCGCCGACGGCCGCCGGGAGCCCGCCAATGACGTCGGCGAGCCCGCCCGTCTTGACGAGCGGAAAGACCTCGGACGCGACGGAGAGTACGGTGACGGTCACGACGTGAGCTTGTCGATCATCGGCTGCGTGATGAGACAGATGCCCTGCGGCGAGCGCCGGAAGCGCACGGCGTCGAACTCCGGATCCTCGCCCACCACGAGGCCGTCGGGAATCTTCACGCCGTGGTCGACGATGACGTTCTTGAGGCGCGCGCCGCGGCCGATGTCGGTATAGGGCAGGATCACCGCATTCTCCACGCGCGAGAAGGAGTGGAGCATGACGCCGGTAAAGAGCAGGGAGCGCCGGAGTTCGGCGCCCGACACGATACACCCGCCGGCGACGAGCGACGAGATGGCGGCCCCGCGGCGTCCGTCGCTGTCGTGCACGAACTTGGCGGGCGGCGTGATCTCGGCGTACGACCAGATGGGCCACTCGCTGTTGTAGATGTCGAGCGACGGGACGACATCGGTGAGGTCGATGTTGGCTTCCCAGTAGGCGTCAATCGTGCCGACGTCCCGCCAGTAGGCGCCCGCTTCCAGCCGCGAGCGGACGCACGACTTGGTGAAGCGGTGGGCCACGGCCTTGCCGTTCTTCACGAGCCACGGGATGATGTCGCGGCCGAAGTCGCGGCGCGACTCCGGATCGGCGGCGTCGCGCAGCAGCTGCTCGTTCAGGAACTCGCGCTTGAAGGCGTAGATGCCCATGCTGCCCATGGCGAATCCCGGGCGGTCCGGCATCTCCGGCGGGTGCTCCGGCTTCTCGAAGAAATCGATGATGCGGTCCTGCGCGTCGATGTGCATGACGCCGAGCCCGCTCGCCTCGGCGACAGGCACCTCGACGCAACCGACGGTGACGTCGGCGCCGGAGTTCACGTGCTGCACGAGCATGCGCTCGTAATCCATCTTGTAGACGTGGTCGCCGGCGAGGACGAGGATGTACTCGGGGGCGTAGCCGTCAATGATGTCGATGTTCTGGAAGACGGCGTCGGCGGTGCCCGCGTACCACTGGTCCTCCGAGACACGCTGGCTCGCTGGCAGGATGTCGAAGCTCTCGTTGCGCTCCGGACGCAGGAAGTTCCAGCCGCGCTGCATGTGGCGGATGAGGCTGTGCGCCTTGTACTGCGTGGCCACCGCGATGCGCCGAATGCCGGAGTTGATGGCGTTCGACAGGGTGAAGTCGATGATGCGCGACTTGCCGCCGAAGTAGACCGCGGGCTTTGCCCGGCGCTCGGTGAGCTCCATCAGGCGCGCACCGCGTCCGCCGGCCAGCACGTACGCCATGGTGGAGCGCGAGATTGGGGTCGAGTAGGTGACAGGTGACATCAGTGTCCCTCGGTCAGAAGGCGGCAAGTGCAGCTACTCCCCTTCGTGAATCAACCACAGCGTCGCGAGGGGGGGCAAGGTGACGACGGCAGAATGCTCGAAGCCGTGGCTCGTCACCCGCTCGGCCATCACGGCGCCGGCGTTGCCGGCGTTCGATCCACCATACGACACGGAGTCGGTGTTGAGTACCTCGCGCCAGCGGCCAGCTGCCGGCAGGCCGATCCGGAAGCCGGGACGCGGCACGGGGGTGAAGTTGGCGATGACGACCACGGGCTCGGCGCCGTCGCCGCCGGACCGCGTCCAGGCGAAGACCGAGTTGGCGGAGTCGTCGACGATGATCCAGCGAAAGCCGTCAGGCTCGCAGTCGCGCTCGTGCAGCGCACGTCGCTCACGATACAGCGCGTTGCAGTCCCGCACGAGCGCCCGCACGCCTTGATGCCACGCGACGTCCAGGAGCCGCCAGTCGAGCTGCCCATCGAAATCCCATTCCCTGCCCTGCGCGAATTCCTGGCCCATGAACAGGAGCTTCTTGCCCGGATACCCCCACATGAACGCGAAGTACGCGCGGAGCGTGGCGAACCGCTGCCACGGATCGCCCGGAATCCGGTCGAGCAGCGACCCCTTGCCGTGCACCACCTCGTCGTGCGAGATGGGCAGGACGAAATTCTCGCTGAAGGCGTACACCATGCCGAAGGTCATCTTGTGGTGGTGCCAGGCGCGATGCACCGGGTCTTCGCCGATGTACTGCAGCGTGTCGTGCATCCAGCCCATGTTCCACTTGAAGCCGAACCCGAGTCCGCCGCCGGAGGTCGGGCGCGACACGCCGGCCCACGCCGTGGACTCCTCGGCGATGGTGAACGCGCCGGGGTGCCGGGCGTAGACCGTCTCGTTGAGGCGCCGCAGGAAGGCGACGGCCTCGAGGTTCTGGTTGCCCCCGTGGCGGTTCGGCAGCCACTCGCCCGTCTTGCGCGAATAGTCGAGATAGAGCATCGATGCCACGGCGTCGACGCGCAGACCGTCCACGTGGTAGCGGTCGAGCCAGAAGAGCGCGTTGGCGACGAGAAAGTTCACCACCTCGACGCGCCCGAAGTTGAAGATGGCGGTATTCCAGTCGGGGTGGAACCCGAGGCGCGGGTCGGCGTGCTCGTACAGCGCGGTGCCGTCGAACTCGCCAAGCCCATGCTCGTCCACCGGGAAGTGCGCGGGCACCCAGTCGATGATGACGCCGATGCCTGCCCCGTGGCATCGGTCCACGAGGCGCGCGAATCCCGCGGGATCGCCGAAACGGGCCGTCGGCGCAAAGAGCCCGATGGGCTGGTATCCCCAGGACGCGTCGAGCGGGTGCTCGTGCACCGGCATCAGCTCGACGTGGGTGAAGCCCATCTCCTTGACGTACGGCACGAGGGTGTCGGCGAGCTGGTCGTAGCTGAGCCACTCGCCGTGCGTGCCGCGGCGCCAGGAGCCGAGATGGACTTCGTAGGTAGACATCGGCGCGCGATGGGGCGCGTGCGCCGTGCGCGAAGCCATCCACGCCTCATCGGTCCACGCAAAGGCGGTGGTGTCGCAAACGACCGACGCCGTGGAGGGGCGCAGTTCGGCGCGGAAGCCGAGGGGGTCGGCCTTGAGCGGAAGGAGCGCGCCGGACGCGGCGACGATCTCGTACTTGTAGATGGCGCCGGCCGCGAGTCCGGGAATGAAGATTTCCCAGACGCCCGTGCCGAGTCGCAGGCGCATGACGTGACGCCGGCCATCCCACCCGTTGAACGCTCCGACCACCGACACGCGGCTGGCGTTCGGCGCCCAGACGGCGAAGTGCACGCCCTCGGAGTCTTCGTGCACGAGGACGTGCGCCCCGAGCCGGTCATAGAGGTTCGTGTGTGTCCCCTCGCCGATGAGCCAGTCGTCCATCGGGCCGAGCACGGGGCCGTGCGCGTACGGATCGTCCACGATCCATTGTTCGGTGCCGCGTGTGGCGCGCAGGCAGTAGCGCTCGCGCTTGGCCAGCATGCCCTCGAACAGCCCGTCGGGGTGCGTGCGAGAGAGCCGGATGATGCGCTTGCCCGCCGCGTTCACGGCATCCACGCGCTCGGCGCCGGGGACCAAGGCACGCAGCGCAAACAGACCGCCGCGCTTGTGGAGCCCCAGCACGGAGAACGGGTCGCGGTGGCGCCCGTCCACGAGCGCCTGCGCGACGTCGGCGGGCAGTGCCGCCGCCCGCGCGGGCACGGCGGCACCCTTGCCGGCGGGCTTAGCTCGCGCCGGGGCCGGCATGCCAGATGTCGCCCGCATATTCGCGGATGGTCCTGTCCGACGAGAACCACCCCATGCGGGCCGTGTTGAGGATGGACTGCCGTGCCCAGGCAGCCGGGTCGCGCCACTGCGCGTCAATCTGCCGCTGCGTCGCGTAGTAGCTGTCGAAGTCGGCCGTCACCATGAAATGGTCGTGGTCGCGCAGCGTCTGCACGAGGCCGCGATAGCGTGCGGGGTCGTCCGGCGAAAACACTCCATTCTCCAGTTCCGCCAGGACCTCGCGCAGCTTGGGCGAGGCCTCGAGCGCGGCGTGGGCACTGATGCCGGTGCGGCGCCGCTCCGCGACTTCCTCGGCGAGCAAGCCGAAGATGAAGATGTTGTCTGCGCCGACGTGCTCGAGGATCTCGATGTTGGCGCCGTCGAGCGTGCCGATCGTGAGGGCGCCGTTGAGGGCGAGCTTCATGTTGCCCGTACCGGAGGCTTCCATGCCGGCCGTCGAGATCTGCTCGGAGAGATCGGCCGCCGGGATGATCGCCTCGGCGAGACTCACGTTGTAGTTCGGGATGAAGACGACCTTGAGCCGGTCGCCGACGACCGGGTCGTTGTTCACGATCTTGGCGACATCGTTGGCCAGCTTGATGATGAGCTTGGCCTGGTGATAGCCGGCGGCCGCCTTGCCGGCGAAGAGCTTGACGCGCGGCACCCACGGCTCGGCCGGATGCGCCCGCATGTCGTCGTACAGCGCGATCGTCTCGAGGATGTTGAGCAGCTGCCGCTTGTACTCGTGAATGCGCTTGATGTGCACGTCAAACAGCGCGTCCGGGTCGAGCCGCACGCCGCGCAGCGATTCGACCATCGCGGCCAGCGCGCTCTTGTTGGCGCGCCGGATCGCCGTCACGCGCGCCTGCACCGACGCATCGTCGGCGAAGGCCTCGAAGTCGCGCAACCGCTCCGCGTCGTCGAGCACGCCGGGCCCGATGGTCTCCACGAGGAGCTGCGTGAGCGCCGGGTTGGCCTGGTACAGCCAGCGCCGGAACGTGATGCCGTTGGTCTTGTTGACGATGCGCCCCGGATAGAGCTGCGCGAAATCGCGGAAGACCGTCTCGCGCATGAGCTGCGTGTGCAGCGCGGAGACGCCGTTCACCTTGTGCGACGCGAGGAAGGCGAGGTTGCCCATGCGCACGTGCTGCGTGTGGTTCTCCTCGATAAGCGAGACCGCGGACAGCTGTGGACCGTCGGTGACGTCGCGGGCGCGCAGCTCGTTCAGGTGCTGCGCGTTGATCAGGTAGATGATCTGCATGTGGCGTGGCAGCAGCCCTTCCATGAGCGGCACCGACCACCGTTCCAGGGCTTCCGGGAGCAGCGTATGGTTGGTGTAGCTGAAGACGTTGCGGGTGACGTCCCAGGCGGCATTCCACTCGAAGCCGTGCTCGTCCACCAGCAGCCGCATCAGTTCAGGCACGGCAATGGCCGGGTGCGTGTCGTTGAGCTGGATGGCGGCGTGGTCGGCGAGCGAGTGCAGGTCGCCGTGCTGCTGCAGGTGCCGGCGCAACAGGTCCTGCAGCGACGCGGACGCGAAGAAGATCTCCTGGCGCAGGCGCAGTTCGTGGCCGGCGGGAGTCTCGTCGCTCGGATACAGCACGCGCGACACGGCTTCGAGCCGCACGCGGTCGGCGAGCGCGCCCACGTGGTCGCCGCGGTTGAAGTCGACGAGCGAAATGGGATCGGCGGCGCGCGCCGACCAGAGGCGCAGCGTGTTGACATGCGCACCGCGCCAGCCGGTGATGGGCGTGTCGAACGCGACGGCCTTGACGCTGTCGGCCGGATGCCAGACGGCGTGCAGGCTGCCGTCCCTCGCCTTCACCGCGTCAACGGTGCCGCCGAACCCGATGGTATACGTCACCTCGGGGCGCTCGAACTCCCACGGATTCCCGCCCGACAGCCAGTTCTCGGGGAGTTCCACCTGCCATCCGTCCTTGAGCACCTGGCGGAAGATGCCGTGGTCGTACCGGATGCCGTATCCGTGCGCCGGAATGCCGAGCGTGGCCATGCTTTCCATGAAGCAAGCGGCAAGCCGGCCGAGGCCGCCGTTGCCGAGGGCGGGATCGGGCTCGAGCACGCGCAGCGCATCGAGATCCACGCCGAGCTCGGCGAGGGCCGCGCGCACCGTGTCGGTCAGTCCCAGATTGCCGAGCGCGTCGAAGAGCAGGCGCCCGATGAGGAACTCGAGCGAGAAGTAGTAGACACGCTTGCTGCCCTCGCGGTAGGTGCGCCGCGTCGCTTCCATCCAGCGGTCGGTCACCCGGTCGCGCACGGCGAGCGACGTCGCCATCAACCAGTCGCGCGGGAGCGCGTGCGAGGGATCCTTGCCCACCGCGTACGACAGGCGGTTGACGATGGTCGTACGAAAGGCGGCGACGTCGTCCGTCGCCACGGGCGGCGAGGCTTCGCGGGTGGCACTGCTGGTCATGGACGCTGGGGAGTCTGTCGAAAGGCGTCGGGAGTGAACCCGAGGTTGATCCATCTGCCTGCAAATTGGCCTCGGTGCCGCGAGAATGCCACGCGCCGCGCCGTGGTGCTGCGCTGACGCGCGCGGCGGACCGGCGGCGTGGTATCCGCTCGCACTTCCCTCCGGCGTCGAGCACGATACCTTCCGATGGAAATGAGGCTTCCGCGCTCCGCCGGCATCCTGCTGCACCCCACGTCGCTTCCTGGTTGCCACGGCATTGGCGAGTTGGGCGACGAGGCGTATCGATTCCTCGACTTCCTCGGTGCCGCGCATGTGCGGCTGTGGCAGATGTTGCCGCTCGGACCCACGGGCTACGGCGACTCGCCCTATCAGTGCTTCTCGGCCTTTGCCGGCAACCCGCTGCTGATTGCCGTCCCCGGCCCGGACGCCCCGCTCCCGGCGCACGAGGTCGACTTCGCACGGGTCGTGCCGCTCAAGCGCGCCCTCGTCGATGCGGCCATCGACCGGTTCGAACCGAATGACGCATTCCACGCCTTTGTCGCGGCGCAGGCATACTGGCTGCCGGACTACGCGCTGTTCGCGGCGCTGAAGGACGCGCACGGGGGCAGGCCGTGGACGGCGTGGGACGCCGGCGCCGCACGCCGCGAACCCGGCGCGCTCGCGTCGTGGCGTCTACGGCTTGCTCCGGCCATCCACCGCGTGCAGGTCGAGCAGTTCCTGTTCGCCTCGCAGTTCGTGGCGCTGCGGCGCGCCAGCGCGGCACGCGGCATCCAGCTGGTCGGCGACCTCCCGATCTACGTGGCGCACGACTCCGCCGACGTCTGGGCGCACCCGGAACTGTTCGTGCTGCGGGACGACGGAAGCCCCGCCGTCCAGGCCGGGGTGCCACCCGACTACTTCAGCGCCACCGGTCAGCTCTGGGGCAATCCGCTCTACAACTGGGAGGCGATGGAGCGCACGGGCTTCGCGTGGTGGATCGAACGCATGCGCCACTCGTTCGCGGCGTTCGACCTTGTGCGCATCGACCACTTTCGCGGCTTCGAGGCATTCTGGGAGGTGCCGGGTGACGCCGTGACGGCGGCCGGCGGGCGATGGGTCAAGGGGCCGAGTGAGGCACTTTTCGGCGCGCTCGAGGCGGCGCTGGGACCGCTGCCTGTCATCGCGGAGAATCTCGGGGTGATCACGCCCGCCGTCGAGCGGCTGCGACAGCGGCACGGCCTGCCCGGCATGCACATCATGCAGTTCTCGTTCGGCCCCAGCGGGGATGCGCTCAACGTGCGCCCGCGCGATTTCCCGCCCCACAGCGTGGTCTACACCGGCACGCACGACAACGACACCACCGTCGGCTGGTGGCACTCCACGGGAGCGGATGACTCGACCCGCGACGCGGCTGCGGTCGCGGCCGAGCGGGCCGAGGCACGGGTGCACCTCGACACGGCCTCGCTTGAGATACACTGGGCGATGATACAAGCCGCCATGGCGACGGCGTCGAACTCGGCGATCATCCCGATGCAGGATGTGCTCGGGCTCGGCAGCGAGGCACGCATGAACCGGCCGGGGCGGCCCGACGGCAATTGGCGCTGGCGTTTTTCGTGGGACCAGGTCACGCCAGCGATCACCGCCCAGCTCCGCGCCCTCGTCGTCAGCAGCGTCCGAGACGGCTGACAACGAGGCAGACGGCACTGCGCGCCGCCACGGCGCACGGAAGGTCCCGAGCCGCGCTCGCGACTCGGGACCACGCCCGCCATTCCGCTACCTGACCTTCGCCTTCTTCAGCGCCTCGACCACCCGCGCCTTCGTCATCGGCAACTGCGTGAAGCGCACGCCGGTGGCGTCGAAGACCGCATTCGCGACCACGGCCCCCATGTTGATGATGGCCGGCTCGCCGCCGCCCTGCGCCGGAAGGTCCGGCGACTCGAGCAGCACGCCCTCGATCTTCGGCGTCCACGAGAAGTGCGGCAGCGCGTACGACGAGAAGTTCTTGTCGAGCACCTCGCCGTTCTTGAACTGCACCTCTTCGCTGAGCACGTAGCCCAGACCCATCATCACGCAGCCTTCCAGTTGCTGCAGCGCGCCCGTGGGGTTCACCACGACGCCCATGTCCTGCGCGCAGACGACGCGTACGACCTGCACGGTGCCGGTGATCGCGTCCACCTTCACCTCCGCGATGCTCGCGACGTAGGTGCCGGCGTCAATGCCGCAGGCCAC
>JBBQZD010000022.1:0-20205 GCA_038208045.1 Gemmatimonadales bacterium
GTCGAGGCTCTGCCCGCGGGCGGGGCGCTCGTCACGTGGCTCGAGCGCACGGGAGCACAGGAGGCCGAGATCCGCGCCAGGCGCGTTGGCTCCGGCGGCATGTCGGCCGCGGCCGTCATCGCGCGCACCGCGGACGCCCGCACCGCCGGCTTTCCGCGCGCCGTCGCCACCGAGCGCGGCGTCTTCGTGACCTGGCGCGAACTCACGACGCCGTCGCGCATCCGGATGGCGATCATTCAGGCGCCGGCGATCCGGTAGCGCCGGGCACGCGCGGCCTGTCGCGCGCGGCCTGTCACGCGCGGCCTGTCACGCGCGGCCCGTCACGCGCGGCCCGTCGGGCCGCCGCGTCTACTCGTCGTGAATCGTCTTCAGCTTCACGACCTTCAGCTTGCGCGTGCGCTCCGGCAGCCGGAGCAGCACGAGGTCGCCCACGGTCTTGCCCAGCAACGAGCGGCCGATCGGCGACATCATCGTCACGTGCCCCTCGTCGAACTCCTCGGAGTCGCCGAACACGAGGTGATAGGTCTCGGTGGCCTTCGTGTCCTGGCACACGACGACGACGGTGGACCCCAGGCCGGCCTTGTCGTTCGGGATCTGCGACTCGTCAATGGACGACAGCTTCGAGAGGCGTGACGTGAGCTGCCCCAACCGCGCCTGCACGAACTGCTGGCGCTCGAGCGCAGACTTGTACTCGCTGTTCTCGCGCAGGTCGCCCATCTCCACCGCGCGGCGAATCTCCGCCGGCAGGATGACGTTCAGTTCATGGCGGAGTTTTTCGGCTTCGCCGCCGAGCTTCAGCTTGAGCGCTTCGATCATCGGGGGACACCCCTCGGAAAGACAAAAGGCCAGCGCCCGGCCGTGTGATGGGCCGGGCGCTCGTCGCGTACGCAATTCCTCTGCTTCAAGACTACGCTCGACACCCCCGCGAATCAATCGGGGGGGGGTCGGCCGCCTAGCCGTTCGCCTTGTCAAACTCCGCCTTCAGCCGCGCCATCATCGCCCCGCGCTTGTCGTACAGCCGCTTCAGCTTGCGCGGCTTCGTCTTCGCCAGCGCGTAGCTCGTCATCAGCGGCAGCGCGATGGTCGAATCCACATAGCAGACCACGGCGTCGGGCAGGCGCTCCGGGTCGATCTTCCCCCAGCTCACCGCTTCGGCCGGCGTCGCCCCCGACAGGCCGCCCGTGTCCGGCCGAGCGTCGGTGACCTGCAGGAAGAAATCGTGCCCCTTCTCGTCGATGCCGAGCACTTCCTGGATCTGCGGTTCGGTCTGGAGGGCGAAGTTCTTCGGGCTGCCGCCGCCCATGATCAGGATGGCGCTCTTGCCGTTGGACCGCTTGGCGTGGAGCACGATGGACGCCGTCTCGTTGACGTCGCGGCTCGGGTCGATGACGCACTCGTACCCCTCGAGCTGCAGCGCCGCCACGTTCATGCCGATGGACGAGTCGCCCGGCGAGCTGGTATACACCGGCACGCCGCAGGCGTACGCGGCACTTAGTAGCGATTTGTTACCAATTCCCAGCGCTTGCTCGCGCGCCGCGATGTACTTGCCGCACAGCCAGTGGAACTCGGCGCTCGACATGGATTTCTGGAACTCCGGCGACCGCAGGATCTTCCGGAAGAACGCGTCGGTGCTCAGCAGCACGTCGTAGTCGAAGAAGATGTCGTAGATGCGCACCACGCCTTCCTCGCGCAGCACCACGTCGCTCTCCGACGGGTTGCCGCGATGCATGGCGAGCCCCAGCCCGAAGTGCGTGTCGTGGTACAGGTTGGCGCCCGTGCTGATGATCCAGTCCACGAACCCGGCCTCGATCAGCGGGATCAGCGCGCTCATGCCCAGCCCGGCCGGCGTGAGCGCGCCGGTGAGCGTCAGCCCCACCGTGACGTCCTTCGCCAGCATTTTCTCGCTGAACAGCTGGCACGCCTCGCGCAGCCGCCCCGAGTTGTAGGCCTGAAACGTCCCCTCGATCAGCTGCACCACGCTCTCGGTGCCGTCGATCTTGCGCGGCATGATGCGCGCGCCGCGCAGAAAGCGGTTGTTCGCCTTCGTCGCGACCTTCGCGCCCTTGGACTCGCGCCGCTCGGCGGCCTTCTTCTGTTTCGACTTGTCGCCCGCCGCACTGGCCTTGCCGCTGGCGGCCGATCCGGCCTTGGTGCCGTGTCGGCTGGCCTTGAAGCCGCCGCGCTCCCTCTCGCTCATCAGTTGCTCTCGGTTCGTCGTTACGGATCGCGTCGGCCCGACCGCGCCGCCTGCGTGGCCTCGACGGCCGTGCGATCCACCTGCCCTTCCCACGCCGAGCGCACCTTGCGCGCGGCGTCCTCCATCTGCGCATCCCACGCCTGCGAAATCACGGCGGCCGCTTCCTGCGGGTCGTCGGTGATCACCAGCAGGTCGAGGTCCCCTGGCGAGATCTTCTTCTCGGCCAGCAGGCGGCTGTGGACCCAGCGCACCAGTCCGGCCCAGTAGTGCTTGCCGAACAGGACCAGGGGAAACTGCGAAATCTTGCCTGTCTGGATCAGCGTCACCGCCTCGAACAGTTCGTCGAGCGTGCCGAAACCGCCGGGAAAGATAACGTAGCCGACGCTGTACTTGATGAACATCGTCTTTCGCACAAAGAAATAGCGGAAGTTCACGAGCGTGTCGCAGTAGGGATTGGCCCCCTGCTCGAATGGCAGCTCGATGTTGCACCCGATGGACGGGCCGCCGCCCTCCTGCGCTCCCTTGTTGGCCGCTTCCATGATGCCGGGGCCCGCGCCGGTGATGATGGAGAAGCCCTGCTGCGCGAGAATCCGCGCCGTCTCCGTCGCCGCGAGATACTGGGGATCGTCCGGCGCCGTGCGCGCCGAACCGAAGAACGTCACCCCCTTCTCGACGTGCGCCAGCTTGTCGAAGCCCTCGATGAACTCGCCCATGATGCGCATCACCCGCCACGTGTCGGTGCGCGTGAAGTCGTCGCCGCGCTTGGGCGCGTAGCCCAGCAGCTTCTCGTCCTCGGTGACCCGCGGATCCACGTCGCGGATGGCGTCGTCGATCCGGCGCTGCTCCTGCGCGCTGACGAGCGGCGCGCCGGGTGGCACGCGCCCCGCCGCGAGGTGCCCGATGTGGTGCCGCTCGCGCACGCCGGCCAGCGCAGCGTGCTCCGCCGACCGGCGGAGCGCGGGGTCCACCATCTTGCCGCGCGCGCTGCGCGCTGCGGGTGCGCCGGCGGGACGCTTGGCGGGAACCTTCTTCTTCTTGCCGTTGGCCATGATCAGGATTACTCGAAAGGTCGCCGGCGGATGCGCCGGGCGAACGATGCAGTTTACTTTCCGCGGTGACCCACCGCGACCCGTTGCCGTGAGCGTCGTCATTCTGGTGGCCGACGGCGCCCGCCCGGATTCCCTGCGCACCGCCATCGACGGCGGTGCGCTGCCGGCCTTCGCGCGCCTGCGCGCCGAGGGTGGCCTGCACACCGTCAGCTCGGTCTTTCCCTCCGTCACGGGCCCCGCCTACACGCCCTTCCTGCTCGGGCTCTACCCGGGCACCGCGGGCATTCCGGGCATTCGCTGGTGGGACCGCGCGCGCACCGCCGCGCGCTGGCCGGACTTTGCGCGCAGCTATGTGGGCATCGAGGCCCGCCACGCAGACGCCGACCTCACCACCGCGCAGCAGACGCTGTTCGAGCACGCCCCCTCCGCCCTCGGCGCGCTCACGCCCATCGGTCGCGGCCTGACTCCGGCGCAGCGCATGGGGTTCAGCTGGCACTTCGGGCTGCAAGCCGCGTGGACGCACTTTCGCGGCGACGTGCGCGGCTGGTTGGTGATCGACCGCGCCACCGGCGCGCGGGTCGCCGAGCGCGTCCGTCGCGAGCGACCCGCCTTCACCTTCTGCGCGCACCCTGGCATCGACAAGACGTCGCACGCCGTGGGCCACACGCACGAGGCGGTGCTCGACGCCATGCGCATCGTCGACGACACGGCCGCCCAAATTCGCCGCGACGCCGAACAAGATGGCCGCTGGGACGACATGCACCTGTGGATCGTGAGCGACCACGGCCACTCGCCCGTGGCGCGGCACGAGGACCTCGCCGGGCTGCTCGGCGAGTGGGGCCTCGGCGTGCTGGCGCACCCGCACATCTTCGGCCGGGGCCGTGATGCCGCCGTGATGGTCAGCGGCAACGCCATGAGCCACGTCTACCTCGAACTCAACCGCCGCGACCGGCCGTTCTGGGGCGCACTCGGGGTGCGGTGGGAACCCATCGCCGAGCGCTTGCTGGCGCGCGCGTCGGTGGACTTGCTGCTGTTGCCCCACGCGATCGACGAGTGCGAGGTGCGCGCGCCCGGTGCGCGAGGGCGCGCAATGGTCCGGCGCCGCGGCAGCCGCTTCACGTACGAGCCGCTGGACGGCGGCGATCCGTTGGGGCTCGGCGGTGCCGTCCGCGCCGACTCAGCCGACGCCGCGCACGATGCCTGCGCCGCATCCGACTATCCCGACGCGCTCGTGCAGATTCTCCAGCTCACGGCATCGTCACGCGCGGGCGAGATGATGCTCTCGGCCACGCGCGGCTGGGACTATCGCGCCCGGTACGAGCCCATTCCGCACGTGTCGTCCCACGGTGCGCTGCACCGCGAGCACATGGACGTGCCGCTCCTCGTGAACCGGCCGGCCGCGCGCACGCCGCGGCGGACGGTGGACGTGATGCCGAGCGCGCTCGTGGCCTTGGGCATCAACGTGCCGCCGGGGCTCGACGGCTCCTCGTTCCTGTAGTCGGCGCCTACTGCGTTCCGAGTTCCAGCAGCTCGTGCAGGCGCGCGGCGATCGTTCGTTGCCGTTCGCGCATCCGCACGAGGCGCCGGCGTTGCAGGTGCCGGACAAAGAACCGCTGCACGGATATCCAGCCCAGGCGGCGCTGCTCCGACACCATCGCGGCCCCGATGCCGGCGGCGGGCAGCACGAGCAGCGTCGCAACGCCCCAGCGCCAGCCGCCGGCGAGGGCCGCGAGGGCGCTCGCGCCCACGGTCCAGATGACACCGAAGAGAGCAACGCCGAGCACCCGGAACGTCGATTCGGAATCGGGACCTTCGTCATTGTGCGTGCCCATCCAGCGCGCGAGCGCGAGCGGTGGCCACCAGGCCAGCAGGGCCACCGAGGCCAGCGGCACCACGGCCAGCAGAGGCAGCCGCGCGATGGTCCAGCGCACTGCGCCGACCCACGTCACGTCGGTCTTGAGCGTCTCGGGCGTCAGGCCCATGCGCTGCAGCATGCGCGAATGCGCCCGCAGCTCGCGCGCGGTGGCCTGCCATTCGGCGTCGCCGCGCAGCCGGAACTTCTGCAGCACGCTGGCCGTGAGCGTAAGCCGCGACACGGTGCTCTCCGAGTCGCGCGGCGACGCGTGCTCGGCCGCCCACACCCGCTCGGCGATGTGCACCAGCGCGGCGTCCTCCCATGAGTCCAGGTTGAGCGTCACACCCCGCATCGCCTCATCAATGCGCTTGGTCAGCTCGCGCACCGCGAACTTCTGGTCGCCCCGGTCCGGCAGCTCCCCCCGCTCGGCCAGGTCGCTCCAGTCGAACACGTCGCCGACCATGACGCGCGCTTCGCTGCGCAGGCTGTTGCGATCGCGGTAGACGATGCCCACCGGAATGATCGGGAAGGTGCGGCCGATGCGGCGGGCGGCGCCGAGCGCGAGGCGCGCAGCGCCCGTCTTGAGGGGCGCGAGCCGTGCCGCCGAGTGGCTCGTGCCCTCGGGGAAGATGCCCACGGCCGCCCCGTGGGCGAGTGCTTCGTGGACGGCGGCGAAGATGTCGCGATTCTGCCCCACCAGCTTCGGGTCATCCTGCACGCGATAGACCGGCAGCGACCCCACGCCGCGCACCAGCCAGCCGATGAGCGGATGGCGCAGCAGCGGCGCCTTGGCCATGAAGCGCACGTCGCGCCCCGCGGCGACCACCACGAAGGCCGGGTCGATCAGGCTGTTGTTGTGATTCGCGACCAGCAGCACCGGTCCCTCCGCGGGCACGCGCCCCCCGCCCACCGAGTAGCGGTAGTAGGCGCCCGTGGCGGCACGCGAGATGAGGGGCAGGAGGCCGAGGAGGAACACGTAGACGGAAAAAGTAGACGGTGGACGGTAGACGGTAGACGGTAGACGGTAGACGGTAGACCGAAGCGGGTGGATGTTAGGGCGGCGACCCGACTGCAGGAAGGCCTGACCTACCGTCTACTTTTTCCGTCTACCATCTTTCCCTCGTGACTTCGCTCGTCCTCACGCTCCTGCTGCGCGCGCTGGTCAATCCCGCCGTTGCCGCCGACCTGCTGCGCGTGGCGTGGCGCTATCGCCGCCGCCGGTGGTGGGCCCGCATGCCGTTCCTGCCGGTGCCTGACCGCACGTATTTGCGGTGGCGGCTGTACACGGCATACGGCAGCGAGGACGCCGTGCCGCCCGTTGCCGACGTCCTGCGCTACGCGCGGTGGACTCGGCACCACCCGTGAGCCCCGCGGTTCCCGCCGGGTTCGAGCACCGCCTCAGGACGCAGGCCCTCGCGGCGGGGTTCGACCTCGCTGGCGTCGCGACGCTTGGCGAGCCCGCGACAGTTGCCAGGTTCGATGCCTGGCTCGCCGCCGGTCATCACGGCGAGATGTCGTACCTCGACGAGCGCGGCGCCGAGCTGCGCCGCGACGCCCGGCGTCCGGTGGAAGGCATGCGCAGCGCGCTCGTGGTGGCGCTGAACTACGGCGGCACGCAGCCGCCGGGCGCGGTGGCGCGTTACGCACGTTTTGCCGACTATCACCGCGTGATGTGGGACACGCTCGACGCGCTGCTCGCCTGGGTGCGCGGCGAACTGGGCGACGTGCCGGGCCGCGCGTTCGTCGACAGCGGCCCCGTACTCGAGCGCGACCTCGCGCAGCGCGCCGGGCTCGGCTGGTTCGGCAAGAACACGCTGCTCATCAATCCCCAGCTCGGCTCGTACTTCTTTCTCGGCGCGCTCTTTCTTGGCGTGGACCTCAAGCCCGACGATCCGTTCGCGAGCGATCACTGCGGCAGTTGCACGCGCTGTCTCGATGCGTGCCCCACCCAGGCGTTCGTGGCGCCCCGCGTGCTCGACGCGCGTCGGTGCATTTCGTACCTGACCATCGAGCTCAAGGGGGCGCACACCCCGGAGCAGGCGACGATGGTCGGGGAGCACTTGTTCGGGTGCGACATCTGCCAGGAGGTGTGCCCGTGGAACGCGAAGTTTGCGCGTGATGCCACCGAGCCGGCGTTTGCGCCGCGGGCTGACCTCGTTGCGCCTGATCTGGCCGAGTTTGCATCAATGGATGATGCGACGTTCAAGGCGCGGTATGGCGACACGCCGCTGGCGCGGGCAAAATTCGCTGGCATCACGCGCAACGCCGCGGCGGTCCTGCACAACGCGGGCACCAGGTAGCACGGCCCTCGCAGGATGCTGAGTCCCGCGCACCGCAGACCATCGGCCGCGCGCTGCAGTGCGCCAATATCACAACGCACAACCGTCACTCCGGCGGGCCTTTCAAAAGGCCCCACCATGGCGATGGCACGCCCGGCTCGCGACCAGCTACGCCCGGTCCAGCACCTCCCGCACCTTGGAGGCGAGCGCCGCCAGCGCGAAGGGCTTCGCGATGGAGCTGTGCTCCCTCTCGACTTCGCTGAGTTCCCCTGACCTGGGACCAGTGAACCCGGACATGAACAGCCGCTTGATATCCACTCGCTGATCCGGCAGCTGCGCGGCCAATGTGCGGCCGTTCATGCCGGGCATCACCATGTCGGCCAACAGCAGGTCGAACACGCCGGGATGATCCCGGGCCAGCTGCATCGCCTCGGTTGGGCCCGAGGCGCTCCTGACGGTATAGCCCAGGGAGGTGAGCATCGCTGTCACCACACGTCGCATCGCCGGATCGTCATCTACGACGAGAATCGTCTCATGCCCGCGCGGTACCGTGCTCACGTCGTCACTGTCCGCGGCACTGTCGTCCACACCTGCAGAGCGCGGCAGGAAGATCGCGAACGTCGTACCAGACCCCACCTCGCTGGACACGGTGATGAATCCGTTGTTCTGCTGCAGCACGCCGTACACCGTCGCCAAGCCGAGCCCGGTTCCCTCGCCAACACCCTTTGTGGTGAAGAACGGCTCGAAGACGTGCATCAATACGTCGTCGGCCATGCCACGTCCCGTATCGCTCACCGTCAGCCGCACGAACTCCCCCTCCGTCGCGTCCGCGTGAGCCGCACAGAACGCTGCGTCGAGCGCACAGTTCGCGGTGGCGATCGTCAATGTTCCCACATCGGCGATGGCGTCGCGGGCGTTCACGCAGAGGTTCATCAGGACCTGGTCCGTTTGGGACGGATCCATCCGAATGGGCCACACGTCAGCAGCCGGTAGCCACCCCAGGGCGATGTCCGCGCCGATCAGCCGCTGCAGCATCTTCATGGATCCGGCCACGTGCGCATTGAGATCCAGCACGGTCGGCCGGATCTCCTGTCGGCGAGCGAACGTGAGCAACTGTCGCGTGAGCGCCGCCGACCGCTCGGCGGCGGAACGGATCTCGGCGAGCGCCTCACGCGCCGCGGCCGTCAAGTCGTCGCCGAGCAACGCCAGGTCGGCGTGTCCAAGAATCACGCCGAGCATGTTGTTGAAGTCGTGCGCCACGCCGCCGGCGAGTTGCCCGATCGCGTCCATCTTTTGAGACTGGCGATATTGCGCCTCGAGCGCCTTCCGCTCGCTGATATCGGATACGACCCCGAGTATTCGCTCAGGTGCTCCGTTGGCGTCACGCAACAGGGTCGCCCTTCCCGCAATCCAGTGTGTGCTGCCGTCCGGCCAGACCACGCGGAATTCGCTCTCGTGGTCGGCGCCGCCACGCCCTGCGCTCACCAGCGACTCCGCCAGCCCCTGCCGGTCGTCCGCATGCACCATCCCGAGGAACGCCTCGGCGCTCGTCGGCGTTTGCTCCATGGTCAAGCCGAATATGGCCGCGGTCGCGGCCGACCACCTCAGTTCGTTCGTGAGGAGATCCTGTTCCCACAGGCCCATCCGGGCCGCCCGGAGTGCATAGTTCGTGCGTTCGATGTTTTCCGCGAGCCTGACGGTCTTCTCGCGCAGTTGACTCTCGCTGCTCCGCAGCGCCGCCTGCGCCTCCGCCAAGAGCACTGGCGTGTGGCCCGTCGATTCCACCACGGCATCGATTTGGCCTGTGAGCAACGCATTGATGGTCGCGTTGGCCTCGGCGAGACGCTGCAGCAGCGCGATGTTGGCGGAGCCCGCACGCGGCGTCATGAGCCGCCCAGCGTTTGCAGCAGCAGCGGCGTGTCGCTGAGGTTGCCGATCAACCGCTGCACCGGCAACGGCCGTAGCTTGAGGAGCGTGGGGCTCACGATGATCCCGTCGGCCAGGGCCCGCTGCGGGTGCTCGAGCATGTCCACGATCTCGAGTTCGTGCCCGGCACTGAAGTGCTCGGCGCAGACGGCCTTGACGTTGGCGATGGCGCGCAACGAGTTGGGCGCGTGCCCAGCCACATAGAGACGCAGCCTGAGCCCCGCCTTTCGTGCCTTGCGTACGGCCACGTCAGTCGCCCGCGCGCCGGCTTTTCTTGCCGGCGCGGTCCTTCGCCGAGGTGCGCTTGGGCACGCGCACCTCCACATCGGCGTGCCGCAGCTTGCGCATCATCGCCTGGTCCGTCCTGCGCAGCGTCGACGCGGATCCGGCAGCATCGGCCAGCACCGCCATCTCGGCGCTGCGGGCGTCCATCTCGGTCTTGACGACCAGGAGCCGCGCGGCGGCTTCGGCTTGTGCGAGCTGCAGTTGGAGGCGCCGGTGCTCCGATGCCGTCTGCGCGCGCGTGCGCTCCGCCTTCTGCTCCCGTTCCCATTCCCAGCGCGCCACGCCCATCAGCACGCGCCCCTGCGCCACGAACGCGTCGGTGAGGCTGACGCCGTCATCGGCGAGCGTCAGCTCCCGGACCTGGTTGGAATGCCCGGTGCCCCGAGCCTTGACGATCGTCAGCGCACGATTGCGCTCGCCCTCGTGCACGAGATAGGACAGGTGAATCCAGGTATCCGTGATTTTCGAGATATCGGCGGCCGTCGCCTCGTCGGTGTCGAGGCCGTCGAGCGTGGACGTGTTCACGACCGTGATGCCCTCGTCCCGGACAAAGTCGAGGAACTGCTGGGTGGCGTCCGCCGAAGCGAGGTGCGCCAGCTTGGTGGAGAGCGCGGAGAGCGGGTCCATCACGAGACACCGCGGGCGATGCTCGCGCACCTTGGCGCGCAGCTCCCTGAACTGGTTTTCGATGTTGGGACCGCTCGTGCGCGTCGAGTACATCGTGAGCACTCCGGACTTCAGGTAGCGCGCGAGCCGGATGTTCACCGACCGGAGATCGCGCACGATCTGCGCGGCCCCCTCGTCGAAGCTGACGAACAGGGTGCGCTCGCCGCGTGCGCAGGCCGCGGCGGCGAAGAGCCCCGACAGCGTCGTCTTCGCGGTGCCGGGCGCGCCGGAGATCAGCACGCTGCTGCCACGGTGGTAGCCGCCGCGCAGCATGTGGTCGAGACGGGGAAGCCCCGTGGTGATCCGCTCGTCCGACACCGAATAGGCAAGCTCGGTGGGCCCGCGATTGGTGAGCTCCATTCCCTCGCGGGTCAGCGAGATCGGAAACTCGTCGCCCGCAAAGTCCGAACCGCGGTACTTCATCACACGAAGATTTCGGAAGGCCGACCCGTCCACCACTTGATGCCGGAGCACCACCACGCAATCCATCATGAATTGCAAGAAGCCGTAGCGGACGTCGTCGTCGAAGCCACTCACCTTCCGGGTGATGATGGCCGTCACCCCCCGCTCGCAGAGCCAGTCGCGGATCCGGTAGACCTCCCGACGCTCCGCGACGGGATCGTCGAGCAGGCCGAGCAGGACGTCAATTCCGTCGAACACGATGCGCGTCGCGTGAAGCGCGTCGGCCTTGGCGCTCAGCACGGCGAGCATGCCGGCCAGATCGAATTCGCCCGCCTTCACGTCGTGCGGCGAGAGGCGTGCGTCGAGGAAAAACAGCTTCTTTTTCTCGAGCGCGGGAAGGTCCCATCCGTACGTGCTGGCATTCGCGATGATCTGTCGCGCGCTCTCCTCGAAGGCCACGAAGATGCCGGCCTGCTTCGAGCGGTGGGCCGCATGCACCAGCGACTGCAGGGCGAACACGGTCTTGCCCGAGCCCGGTCCGCCCATCACCAGTGTCGAGCGTCCGCGGGGGATGCCGCCATGGGTGATCTCGTCGAAACCCTGGATGCCGGTGGCCAGCTTGGTGAGGGCCACAGGCGAGGTTCTGGATTTCATTCTACGGTCCTGGTCATGGACTCGACGCGCCCCTTGAGGCGCGCGTGGTGTTCGCCCAGAATGCCTAGGTGGGGCGTCCGTTGGCCACAATCGCTCAATTGGGCTAACCCCGTGCCCGCGGTGGCATTGGCGCTCGCGCCACATGGCGTTTTCACCCCTGCGCAGGTGGCCGCCAGAAGGTTCTCCCCAGGCCTGCGCGCACGTCGTCAGCTATTGCACGCGCAACCCGACGGCCAGCGAGCCCAAGCGCAACGTTTCACGCGGGGCGCGCCGCACCAAGCTGCCTCGGGCCGCCACGACCAACGCGACGTGCGTTCCACCAACTGCGGCGTCGATCTGACCCTGACCACCCAACGTCGACTTGCCGCCGCCGTTGAAGAGCGCCGGGCCAACCAGCGCCCGTAGCGCCCTCGTGCTACGTCCACGCTCGAGTCCACCCAGCAGCCCCACGTGCACCACCGAGGGAAAGCGCGGCAGGCAGCCAGAGCTCGTGCCAGGAGCGAGAACGCAGATGTCGCCGTACGGCAGGGAACTGCTGCCGCCGATGGTAAGTGCCGCAATGCGGGCTGCTCGATGCGCGGGCACCAGCGTGATTTCTCCGGCCACGCCATCACGACCGGTGTAGGTGCCGCCCCAACCGTAGCGCGTACCCACGGTGGCATCCATGGACAGCGGTTGCGTCGGCTGGGCAGTGAGCGCGCCGCCACAGCACATCGCCAGCGCCAAGCGTCCCATGAGGTACGACAGATTTTGCATGCGTGTGGTCATACGACTTGATGAAGGATGTGGTACTGCCGCGCCTCAGATCGATGCAGCCGCTGACGTCGCAGCGCTGTCCACATCAGCGCGCGCCAGGAACCCGCGCTACCCGGCCCGCTGCAGTCGTGCGTACAAGTGCTCGGTGATGAGATCGCAGTTTGGAGGCCGTCGATGCACGAGCAGCGACGCGTCATTCTCGCGACGTACGCCGGTGATGCTGTCAAAGACCGCTGCGTCAACGGATGCCCGTCCGACACCAGCGCAGACGACGTCACCGCACGCATGCAGCACGAGCACGCCGGCGACGAGTCTGACGATGCGACGTATCACGGTTGCCGGGCCCTCACCAACGGAGACCCAGCGTGAGTGGCACGACGGAACGCTTCATGGCCCTGGAACTGAGGGGGCCGAGCCAGCGCGCTTCGGCAAACGCGCGCAAGCGGTCGCCGACGGGAATGGCGATCCCGGTGCCCGCCAACACCCCGAGATGCAGCTCGTTGTTGTGGAACAGCGCCGCCCCGCCAATGACGTAGAACACGCCGCGCGCATCGATGTTCACCCGTGCGTTCGCCGCAACACCCGTGACGCGGCCATCATCCAGCGTGCCCCGTGGAACGCCGGCAGCAGGACAGACTACGTCGGGAAGACAGGGCGGCGCGTACATCGTCACCGACACTCTCTTCTCCATGTCGAGAAGCGTGAACGCGTCAAGCCGTACACCCACGCGTGGCGTGAGTGTCCGTCCGACCGACGCCCGCAGATTGAATCCAGTCTGATACATGCGGCTGCCGAGGATTCGGCCCGGAAGTCCCCCGGCGGTGTAGTTGAAGCCACCACCGGCCTCGACGTACGTCTGACTGTGAAGTGGAGCTGCGCAGGCGAGCAGGAATGCCAAACCCATCGTGCGGCGTGCGATGTCGGCGTGTGCAACCAAAAGGAAGACTCCCATCCAGTGGAGAACTCGGCGGCTGGGGTAGCGGGGACTCCGACACAGACACGTCGGGCCGATCCGCACCTACATCCATTGAGCCTCACACAGCACGCGGACAGCCGAAAGAGGGTTTCCCCTGCGGCGCCCAAACAGGCGAACCTCGCTGATTCAGGCGGCCGTCGGTTTCATGACCTTCGTTTCCTTCACCGCCAATTTCTCGCGGCCGGCAACAGCGCCTGCGATCACGCCGCGGCCGGAGCTGGCGCGCGCCAAGCTCGCCGGCATCACGCGGAACAGCTCGGCGGTCCTCGCCAACCGCGCGCTGGGTTGAGCAGCGGCCAAGCCGCCCCGTGCCGTCGGCGGCAAGGGGCGATCACGCCCCGTGCGACACGGGGTATCCCACAATCATGGCGTCGTGCCGGCGTGGAGGCGGCCGGGAGCCGATCCGTTCGACACTCACGACACCAGGCCCCCGAACGCAAACACGCCCTTGAACACGATGAACAGGCCGAACACCACCAGCAGCAGGCCGCTCGCGACGTTGATGGCCTGCTGGTGTCTCGCCAGCGCCCGGAACCGCCCCCGGAACGCCTGGCTGGCATACGCCACCAGCAGCATCGGCACGGCGAACCCCAGCGAGTAGACCAGCAGGTACGCCACGCCGACGCCAACGCGCTGCTCCGTCGCCACGAGCGCGAGAACCCCCGACAGCATCGGGCCGACGCACGGAATCCAGATGACGCCGAGCAGCAGGCCTAGCAGCAGGCCGTGCGTCCGGCCGTCGGCGCGTTCCCCGAGTCTCGACAGCGCGCCGAGGTGCTTGAACACGCTGATGTCGAACATCAGCAGGATGCCGAACAGGGCGATGAGCACGCCAACCACCTTCTCGGCCTTGTACATCCACGGGCCGAGCGCGGCGCCGAACAACGACGACGCGACGCCCATGCTGATGAACGCGAGCGCGAGACCGCTGACGATCAGGACCGGCCGCAGCTTGTGATCCGTCGCCCGACCCGTGACGATGATCGGCACGACCGGGAGTACGCAGGGCGAGAGTACGCTGGCGAGGCCGGCGCCGAAGACGAGTACGACGTTCAGTTCGGTGCCCATTCCGCTACCGTTGCAGTGCGGCCAGCACCGCGTCGGCGCTCTGGATGCCGGGCGCGAAGCGCGACAGTTCCCGGCCGTCCTTGTCCGCGATCACCAGCAACGGCAGGGCCCGTATGCCGAATTCCTCGAACTTCTGGATGTCGGCGGGCTCCGTGGTCTTGTAGTAGACGACCTGCGCCAACGGTGCCAGCGAACCGCCAATGCCGTCGAGGATCGCCTTTTGCGTCTGGCACGGGTATCCGTTGGGATTCATGAAGAACAGCAGCTTCCTGCCCTTCGCGGCGACAGCGGTCGACGGGACGGCCTGCGCCAGGGCAGGCATCACCGTGGGAGCGACGGCGGGTGCCATCGCGACGTCGCTCGTTCGCGTCTCGCGTTGCGTGTCGGACGGTCGGTTCATCACCAGGGCCGCCACCACCGCCACGGCGAGAATGCCGACCATCATCAAGCCCTGCGTTGACTTCGCGATTCCCGATTTCTTCTGGCTGCGTGCATTCCTTGACATCTGACCCTGCCTATTGGGAAATCACGACCGCGGCGATCGTTCCGTCGCCCACGGCCGTGGTGAGTTGCCGGATTCGCTTCGAGCGCAGGTCACCCACGGCGTACACATCGGGCATGCTGGTCTGCATGTCCTCGTCCGTCTTGATGTAGCCCCACGCGTCCCGCAGGAGCTCGCTGCCGAAGTTGACGGTGTTGGGCACCATGCCCACGAACACGAAGACGCCGTCCGCCTCGAGCGTGGAGCGCTCGCCGGTCTGCACGTGCTCCACGTCCACGGCCATGCGGCCGTTCTCCAGCCGCCGGAACGCGCGCGGCTCGACGAGGTACTGGATGTCGATTTTCGGATCGGCCTTGGCGCGCGCCGCCGCCACCTTGTTGGCCGTGAGCTCCGCCATCTGGTGCACCATGGTCAACCGTGACGCGAACTTGGTGATGAACAGGCTCTCCTCCACCGCGGAGTTGCCGCCGCCAATCACGATGACGTCCTTGTCCTCGTAATACTTGGCATCGCACGTGGCGCAATACGAAATGCCGTGGCCCGCATGCTCCTTCTCGCCCGGCACGCCGAGCGCGCGCGGCGACGCGCCAGTGGCGAGAATCAGCTTCCGTGCGTGCAGCGTCTCCACGCCGTCCACGACCAGGCGCCGGTGGCGAAGGTCGATGTCCGTGACGTCGGCCGCCGAGCGGAACTGCACCCCCTGCGCCTCGGCCTGCATGTGCATCTCGTGCGCCAGCAGGTAGCCATTCATCGGCTTCGAGAAGCCCGGATAGTTGGAGACCGAGTGAGTCGTCTTCACCTGGCCACCGGGCAGCGCCGTGTCCACGATCACCACGCGCATCTTGGCCTGCGCGGCGTAGATGGCCGCGGTCAGGCCCGAGGGCCCGCCGCCCAGCACGATCAGGTCCCACTCGCTTTCCATCGGGACGGCCCGGCACCGGATTTCGCCGGCGCGCTGCGGTCCGATCAGCGCCTCCAGGCCGGCCTCGAGCTCCGAGCGCTTCACGCCGCCCGTCAGCCGCGGCGCCACCTCCCAGCCATCCTGGAAGAACTGCACGGTCGGCGAACTCTTCACCCCCTGCTCGTCGGCAAGCGCGCGGTTCTCCTGCCGGAAGATCTTGATGAACCGGACGTCCTCGCCGTACAACTCGGCCAACGGCTCGAACTTCATGGCCAGCGCCTCGCACGGCGGGCACTCCGACGAGTACCAGTCCACGATGACCTTGCCGCCCTTGAGCACCTGCGCGTCGAACTCCGCGGCGCCGACGTACGTGATGGGCTCGGGATACGTGAGTGTCTCAGGCATGGATCGCGTCCATTTCCGGTTCGGTGTGATAGAGGTCGAAGCCCATTTCCATGAGCTCCCTCGGCGCGCGGCAATCCGGACTCAGGATGCTTCCGGTCCGGTTCTTGGCCACCGCGCCGCAGCCGCCGCCGCAGGCCAACTGCAGGCTGCACGTCGCGCACTCGGGGATCGTCGTCACGTCGCGCGACGACCACGCCGCAGCCGCCTCGGCGAGCGGCGTCTCCGACGGCCAGTACCGGCCGAGTTCCTCGCCTTCCTTGCCCACCGTCGCCGTGCAGGAGTAAATGCGGCCCGTGTAGTCGAACGCCCACTCGCTCTTGGTGGCCGGGCAGGAATCGAACAGGCCGCTCGGCAGGGCGCCGTTCTCGAACAGGTAGCGCGACACCGACAGCGCCGGCCGGTGATACTCGAGCACCTCGGGGTGCTCCTTGGCGAGGTCCACCACCGCCTGCCACATCGTGAGCCGGTCGAACAGTCGCCCCGTGTCGCCCTGGCAGTAGTGCAGTTCATAGTTGCGGCCGAACTGCGTCTTGAAGTTCGGGTGCCCCACCCAGCCGCGCGCCTTCGCCAGGCGCGCCAGTTCGGGAAGGCCGCCGATGTTGTCGCGGTCGAGCACCGTGCGCAGGTTCACCGCGATGCCCGCGGCCAGCAGGCCGTCAATGCCGTCGGCGATGCGGTCGAAGGTCCCCTTGCCGCCCTTGAGGGGGCGCCGCACGTCGTGCAGCGCGGGCGGTCCGTCGAGCGTTACCTGCACCTCGCGCACCGCGGCGGTTTTCAGCAGGGGGAGGTAGTCCACCAGCGTGTAGCCGTTGGTCACCACGGCCAGGCCGAGCGCGCGCGCGTTGAGCCCACTGATGAGCTCGGTGATCAGCGCACGGTTGGTGGGGAGCAGCGGCTCGCCGCCGAACAGTGTGACGTACTTCCGGCGGCCGCGAAAGTGCTTGTCGACGTACTGGAAGAACGCCGCGGTGACGCCACGCGGGTCCACCGCCTTTTCCGGGTCGTAGCCGCTCTGATAGCAGTAGTCGCAGGCAAAATTGCAGGCGTAGCTGAGCAGGTAGAAGAGTTGCACTTCCTCCTTCGCCGCCGCGGCCTTGAACTGCGCGTAGGCCTCGCCGTGCCGCCGCTGCTCGTCCGCGGGCTCCACCCAGTAGCCCTTCTCGGCGAACGCGTTGGCGAACTCGGCTGGCGGTGGCGCTCCGGTGGAAACAACGTCGGCCACGTCGCGGTCAAGCAGGTCGGCCTGACCGCTGAGCAGGTTCACGAGAAACCACTGATCGCGGCCCCGAACCTTGCTGAAGATGTTGTGCCTGGAATACTCCATGTCCTTCATCCCACCCCGTCAGGCGTGCGGCCCGCCGGCCACCGCAGACCAACCGCGGCGCCGGACAGGTACGCCTGTTTCAGTCGTGGCAACCCGCCACGTTCGATGACAGCTTGGCGCAGCACTGCGCTTCCGTGGTGCAGCAGGTCTCCTTTTGCGTGATCAGACTCGTCATGCGTCCTCCGTTGAGGGTCAGGCGGGCTTGCGCCCGCGGATGGTGAAGCTGCAGACCTCGATTTCACCCTTGGCGTAGGGCTCGCTTTCCTCGAGCACCTGCAGGGCCTGGAATCCGGCTGCGACCAGGGTGGCCAGGTAGGCCTCGCGTGTCACGGCGCCGCCCCAGCACTCGGCGACCGCGTCGGGGTCCTCGGCGAACTGCACCGGCACCTCGCTGGTGGCGTAGATGTCGCTCACCACGAACCTGCCGCCGGGCTTCAGGACGCGGTACGTCTCGCCATACACGGCGTCCTTGTCGGGCGCGTGGTTGATGGCGCAGTTGGAAATCATGAAGTCCATGCTGGCATCATCGAGCCCGGTGTCGTGCAGGTGTCGCTGTCGGAACTCGACGGTGGTCAGTCCCTGCTCGCGCGCGGACGCCGACGCGGCGTCCACCATGCCGTCGGAGATGTCGACACCGACCAGGCGTCCCGCGGGCCCTACCGGCCCGACCAGGCTGAACAGTTCACGGCCGCGGCCGCTGCCGAGGTCCACGCCGCACTCCCCCGGCTGCGCGTCCACGCGGTCCGCCGCGCCGCCGCACGACAGGGTGCCCGTGGAGCAGCAGAGAGCGCTGTAGCGCTCGATGATCTTCAACTCGATGGCGTGCTGGCTCATCTGGTCAGTCCTGGAAGGCGGAGACGAGCAGGGCCACGCCGCGGGCCGCGGTCGCGCGGTTGGCCGGTGCGATCCGCGCCTTCAGCATGCGCTCGCATTTTGCCGCCGCCACGCGCAGGGTCCGGAGCGCGTGCCGGCCGTCCGTGGTCAGGGTGAGGATCACCTTGCGCCGGTTGGCGGGATCCACCTGACGTTCCACGAGACCGCGACGGTGCAGGCCGTCAATGAGGCGGCTCATGCGCGACGCCGACAGCGCCGCCGCCCGCGCGAGGTCCTCCGAAGAGGTGCCGTCCCGCCCGCCAAGGCGGATGAGCACGAGCGCTTCCTTCGGATTGAGGCCGGTGGCGGCCGACATTTCCTCGTCCACCCGGCAGCAGCTCTTGAAGACGAGGATCTGTTCGACCAGCGACGCGGCGTGCGGCTTCAGGTTCGTGCCCATTGTTTCCTCGCGCAAATGTTGCTTAAAGCAACAATAGGCGACGGGACGACCGCTGTCCAGTCCCCCGTCGGCCCCGCTACGCCTTGCGCGCGAGCACCTGCACGACGGCGCTCATCCCTGCATGCCCGGCGCCCTCGTGCACGTCGCGTTCGATCTCGTGCAGGATCACCGGGTCGAGACCCGCCAGTTCCTCGCGCAGGCCAGCCGCCGTCGGCAGCATGTCCACCTGCTGCGGCCCGCCAGTCCCGAACGCGAGTTGCCGGGGCGTGTAGGACTCGAGCAGGAACACGCCCCCCGGACGCAGGGCCCGCACGGCCGCGCGATGCACGCGGCCGCGCAGCGTCGAGGGCAGGTGCACCCAGATTGCGACCACCGCGTCCCAGGTCGCGTCACCGAGGGAATGCGTGGACAGGTCGGCCACGACGGTCGTCACCGCGACGCCGCGCTCGGCCGCCAGGCGCTGCAGCTTCTGCAAGCCGACCGCCGAGCCGTCCACTGCCGTCACGGCGAAGCCCTGCTGCGCCAAGAAGACGGCGTTCCGCCCCTCGCCTTCCCCGATACAGAGCACCTGGCCGCCGGCCGGCAGGTCCGCCGCGTGTGCGCGCAGGAAGTCGTTTGGCTCCGTGCCGTAATGGAACATGTCCTTCCCGTAGCGTTCGTCCCACATGTTCATGGCGGTCTCCGGCAATGGGCCTTCCCCACGGGCGTCAGCCGGGCGGCAGCGTGCCGCCGGTGCGCAGGTACTCCGCGAATTCATTCGGCAGGTCGCTCTCGACGATCGCCGCCGCCGACCGCTCCACGTCGTACGGCACACGCACGATGTCCACGTGCACGTCCGTGCCGTTCATCTCGAGCAGCACGTAGCTGGCGCGCGCATCCCCGTCCTTCGGCCGCCCCACGCTGCCGGTGTTCACGAAGTGCACGCCGTTCACCACGCGGTGCCAGGGCTTGTGCGTGTGGCCGAAGCAGACCACGTCGCCGGCCACCGCGCCGAGGGCGGCACCCATCTTCTCGAGAAACTTGTCGGGCCGTTCCTCGAAGACGTACACGGTGTTCAGCGTCTGGTTGCCATGCACCAGGATCACGTTCGGCCCCGCCGCGTGCCCGCCCAGCGGGCGCAGCACGAGCTCAAACGGAAGGCTGCCGAGGTAGGTCTTCGTCTCGACGTCCACGTTGGCAAGCGTCCACTGGTACGACAGGTGCGACAACTCTTCCTGGCGCGGATCCTCGTACGTGCAGCCGCAGTGCTTGTAGCCGGTGGCCACCGTGGAGTCGTAGTTCCCCGCCACGCCGGCAATGGCACGACTGCGGATGAGCGCTACCGTTTCGTTGGGCCACGGCGCGTAGCCCACGAGGTCGCCCAGGTGGTACGTCGCGCCGATGTCGGGGCGGCGGCCGATCTCGGCGAGCACCGCGCCGAGTGCCGGCAGGTTGGCGTGAATGTCGGAAATCAGCGCGTAGCGCATCAGCGGTCCGCCGGAATGAAGTTGAACCAGCGCCGTCCCGCCCAGAGCGAGACGTACACCAGCCCGATGAGTGCCGGCACCTCGATGAGCGGACCGACGACGGCGGCCAGCGCCTCGCCCGACCCGATGCCAAAGGTCGCCACCGCCACCGCGATGGCCAGCTCGAAGTTGTTGCCCGCCGCCGTGAACGAGAGCGCCGCCGTCGTCGCATAGTCGAAGCC
>JBBQZD010000023.1:0-19801 GCA_038208045.1 Gemmatimonadales bacterium
GTCGCGCTGCGCCACCGGCTGTCCGAGGGCGGTCGGAGCCGGGCGGCGCAGTTCGGGGTAGCACGCATGGTGGACGGAACAACGGCCGTCTACCGCACCGTGCTGGAACTCACCGCCACGCGCGGCCGCTGAGCCCATAGACGCCCGGCCCGCCGCTCCGGTACCTTTCTTCCAATCGGCGCGAGCACCGGCCCTACCGGACGCACATTGCTCTACATCTGCATTCCCTCGCACAACGAGGCGCCGACCATCGGCGTCCTGCTCTGGCGGATCCGCAAGGTCTTCCGGGAGCATGCGCGCGAGTACGAGATCCTCGTCTACGACGACGCGAGCACTGACGAGACGGCCGAGCTGCTCGCGCCGTACCACAAGGCGCTCCCGCTCACGGTGCTTCGTGGCACGGAGCGGGTCGGATACGCGGGCGCCGTGGACGCGCTCTTGCGCGCCGCCGCGACGAGGACCAAGTACCCGCGCCGCGACGCCGTCGTGCTGATGCAGGGCGACTTCACCGACCAGCCCGAGCACCTGCCCGAGCTAATGAAGCGCTTCGAGGGCGGTGCCGACGTCGTCGTGGCCGAGGCGTCGTCCATCGGCTCGGCGCCGAAGCCCGTGGCCAGCCTCGCCCGGTGGGCGCGTCGCGCCGCCCGGCTCTGGCCCGTGCGCTCCACGCTGAGCGTCGCCGGGGTTGCTGATCCGTTCGGCACCTACCGCCTGTTCCGCATCACGGTGGTGCGCGACGTCGTGCGTGCCGCCGGTGATGCGCCAATCACCGAGGGCTCGGTACGCGTGGCCAACCTCGAGTTGCTGCGCCGTGCCGCGGCCGTGGCCCGCCGCGTCGAGGCCGTGGCCGTCGAGCCGCGCTACGACGTCCGGCCGCGGCCTACTCGCGTACGGCCGTGGCCCGACCTCAAGGCGATTCTCCGCGCCGGCTGGACCGCGCGGAAGCGCCGGGTGGCCGTCACGGCGTGACGCGCACACTGCGCGCGCTCTCCAGCGCCCTCGTGCTCGCCACGGCTGCGGCCTTTCCGGCCCGCGCTGGCGCTCAGCCGGGCGTGCTTCCCGCCGACGCGGCCCGGGTGCCGTGGAGCAGCGGCGAGCGCTTTCGCTACGACGTCAAGTTCGGGTTCATTCGCGCGGGCTCCGGCGAAATGACCGTCATCGGCGTGGAGGACATCCGCGGGCGGACGGCCTGGCGCGCCCGTTTCACCGTGCACGGCGGCTACTTCGGGCTCAAGGTCGACGACGTGCTCGAGACGTGGATGGACGTGGTCACGCTCAATTCCCTGCGCTTCTCCCAGGATTTCAACGAGATCGGCCGCAGCCGCGAGAAGCTCTACGACATCTTCCCCGAGCGCAGCGCCTACATCCAGCACGGCAAGCCGGAGCACGCGTCGGTGCCGGAGCCGCTGGACGACGGCTCGTTCCTCTACTTCATCCGCACGGTGCCACTCGGCGTCGGGCGGACGTACGAGTTCAACCGGTACTTCATGCCGGATCGCAACCCGGTGAAAATCCGCGTTCTGCGCCGCGAGCGCGTGAGCGTGCCCGCCGGCACCTTCGACTGCATCGTGCTGCAGCCCATCATCAAAGCCAAGGGCATCTTCTCGGAGGACGGCCAGGCCGAGATCTGGCTGACCGACGATTCCCTGCGCATGATGGTGCAGATGAAATCGAAGCTGCCATTCGGCTCGCTCAATCTCTATCTGCGCTCGACGTCCGTGCCCGAGACCCCGGTGGACCCCAAGTGAACGCGCCCCGCGAGGCGGACCTCTCGAAGGTGAAGACCGTGCCGATCAGCGCGCGCCCCAACAAGGTGCGCGCCGAGGATTTCGCCACGCCGCCGGGCGAGGACCGCTCGTTCGCGGCGTTCGTCCGCTCCCTCCCCGACGTGCTGAAGGCCCAGGACTTCCGCCGCGTTGTCGATGCCGTGGTGCACGCGGCACGCGCCCGGCGCGGCGTCATCGTCATGCTTGGCGGCCACGTCGTGAAGACGGGCATCGCCCCACTGCTCGTGGACCTCATGCGCCGCGGCGTCATCACGCAGCTCGCGATGAACGGCTCGGCCGCCATCCACGACTACGAGATCGCGCGGTTCGGCGCGACCAGCGAGGACGTGGCGGTCGGCCTGCGCGACGGCAGCTTCGGCATGGCGGAAGAGACCGGGCGCGGCCTCAACGAGGCCTTCACGGCCGGCATGCAGCAGGGCTGGGGCATGGGCGAGAGCGTCGCGCGCGCACTCGACGCCCTCCCGCAGCTGGCGCATCCCGAGCTCAGCATCCTCCTGCAGGCCTACCGCCTCGGCGTCGGCATCACGGTGCACGCGGCACTCGGCGCCGAGATCATCCACCAGCACCCCGCGGCCGACGGCGCGGCAATCGGTGACACGAGCCATCGCGATTTCCGCCGCCTTGCCGCCAGCATCGAGTCGCTGCACGACGGCGGCGTGGTGCTCAACTGCGGCAGCGCGGTGATCATGCCCGAGGTCTTCCTGAAGGCGCTCACCGTCGCCCGCAACCTGAACGCCGGCCGGCCCACCGACTTCGTGACCTGCGACATCGACATGCAGCGTCATTACCGGCCGCACGTAAACGTCGTCACGCGCCCCACGCAGGCGAGCGGCCACGGCTTCGAGCTCACGGGACACCACGAGCTGATGCTGCCGCTGCTCACTTGGGCCATCATCGACACGCTGGGCTGAGCCCGCCGGCCGAGCAGCAAGCAAGCAAGAGCGCGAGACCGCGGTGCATGCGGTCTCGCGCTCTCCCGTGCTGGCCCATCGTGCCGGAGCGTGACCTCCGCGCGCTAGTGCTTGAACTTCTCCTCGAGCGCCTTCGCCGTTTCCGGCAGGAAGAGCCGCAGCACGAGGTAGATCACGGCGCCGACGATCGCGATCTTGATCGCCCACGCGAGCAGCACGAAGAACAGGGCGAACATGACGCCGAAGAGCCCGAAGAAGACCTTCAGCGCGAAGAGTCCCAGCAGGGCGATGACGCCGATTCCAAAGATGGTGCGCAGCATGACGGAACCTCGGTGCGAGTGCTGCAGGCCATACGAGCGACGCCGTGTGGATGTTTCGCGGGCCCGCGGGATCGGCGCGGGAGCGGCGCGGGAGCGGCGCGGGAGCGGCCGCGGCCGATTGTGCTGGCGGGACAGTCCGTAATTAGGTAACCGACAAACCATATCTAGACGGTTATCTGCTCTGGCTACAGCGGCGTGGGCACGCTAGCTTCCTGTGCCCAAGCCGGAATCCCCGGCGCGGACTCCCTCTCGCCCCGACGGAGCATGAGCGAGACTCTCTACCAAATCCTGGGACGCCATCGCGCCGAGCCGTTGCCCGAGCGCAAGCCGTCCTGGCTGAAGGTGAAGGCGCCCGGTGGGGGCAATTATCTCCACCTGAAGAACCTCATGCGCGAGCTGGACCTCAATACCGTGTGCGAAGAGGCCCACTGCCCCAATGTCGGCGAGTGCTGGGAGCACGGCACCGCGACCTTCATGATTCTTGGCGACGTCTGCACCCGCAACTGCGCCTACTGCGCCGTCGCGCACGGCCGGCCGCCGAAGTTCGACGCGGCCGAACCGGCGCGGGTGGCCGAGGCGTCCCGCAAGATGAACCTGCGCCACGTCGTGCTGACGTCCGTGGACCGCGACGACCTCCCCGACTTCGGCGCGTGGGCCTTCGCTGAGACCGTCCGGCTGATCAAGGCCGACAATCCCGACACGTCCGTGGAGTGTCTCGTGCCCGATTTCCAGGGCAACGAGGACTCCATCCGCACGGTGCTCGAGGCCGGCCCGGACATCTACAACCACAACACCGAGACCGTCCCGCGCCTGTACAAGAAGGCGCGCCCCGGCGGACGCTACGAGCGCGTGATGGAGATCTTCCGCACCGCCAAGCGCCTCGCCCCGCACATCCCCACCAAGACAGGCATCATCGTGGGCATGGGCGAGACCAACGAGGAGATCCTCGAGGTCATGAAGGACCTGCGCGCCGTCGACGTCGACATCCTCACGATCGGCCAGTACCTCCGGCCGTCCGACGACCACATCACGCTCGACCGCTACGTCACCCCCGAGGAATTCCGCTGGCTCTACCAGCAGGGAATGGCGATGGGCTTCCGGCACGTCGAGTCGGCGCCCCTCGTCCGGTCGAGCTATCACGCCTGGGAGCAGGTCCAGGCGGCAGGCGTCCAATAACACCACCCATGGCCACCAGAAAGAAGTCGGAACCCAAGGGCGGCGGCGATGCCGCGCTCGATCGCGAGATGCTGCACTCCATGCTGCTCCAGCGCCGCTTCGAGGAGAAGGTCGGCGAGGCGTACGCCATGGGCAAGATCGGCGGCTTTTGCCACCTGTACATCGGGCAGGAGGCGGTCTCCACGGGCATCATCGGCCAGCTGCGCGAGGATGACTACGTCATCGGCACCTATCGCGACCACGGCCAGGCGCTCGTGCGCGGCGTGACGCCGCACGCCGTCATGGCCGAACTGTTCGGGCGCATTGACGGCTGCTCCCGCGGCAAGGGTGGCTCGATGCACCTGTTTGACCGCAACACGAACTTCCTCGGCGGCCACGGCATCGTCGGCTCGCACCTGCCGCTCGCGGCGGGCGTCGGCTTCGCCATCAAGTACCGCGGCGGCGACCAGGTGATCGTCTGCTTCATGGGCGATTCCGTCGTGAACATCGGCGCGTTCCACGAGGCGCTGAACATGGCCGCGCTCTGGAAGCTCCCCTGCCTCTTCGTCATCGAGAACAACCGGTACGGCATGGGCACCTCGGTGGAGCGCGCCGCGGCGGTCGACGACCTGTCGAAGCGCGCCGACGGCTACCGCGACATGGACGGCATCGTCGTGGACGGCATGGACGTGCACGCCGTGCGCGCCGCCGCGGCCAAGGCCATCGAGCGGGCCCGCAAGGAGTCGCTGCCGTCGCTGCTCGAGGTGCGCACGTACCGCTTCCGCGGCCACTCGATGTCCGACGCGGTGAGTGGCACATACCGGCCCAAGGAAGAGCTCGACGAGTACACGCGCCTCGATCCCGTCTTCTCCCTCAAGGCGCAGATGCTCGCCGCCGGCGCGCTGACGGAAAAGGACTGGGAGACCATGGAGCAGGAAATCGCGGCCACCGTGCAGGACTCGTGGGACTTCGCGGACCAGAGTCCCGAGCCGCCGCCGGCCGCGCTGTACGAGGATGTGCTGGTGGATACGACAAGCTAGGGATGGCGGAAGGCGGATGGCGGATGGCAGAGACACGCGATCATCCGCCTTCCGCCTTCGGCCATCCGCTTTCCGCTTTCCCGACTGCAAACTCTAAGTCCCTCATATGCCTGTCATCACCTACCGCGAAGCCCTCAACCAGGCGCTGCGCGAAGAAATGTCCCGCGACGACCGCGTCTTCCTGATGGGTGAGGAAGTCGGCGTCTACAACGGCGCCTACAAGGTGTCGAAGGGACTCCTCGAGGAGTTCGGCGAGAACCGCGTCGTCGACTGCCCCATTGCCGAACTCGGCTTTGCCGGCGTCGGCGTCGGCGCGGCCATGGCCGGTTTGCGCCCCATCATCGAGTTCATGTCGTGGAATTTCGCGCTGCTCGCCATCGACCAGGTGGTGAACTCCGCCGCGAAGATGCTGTACATGTCGGGCGGACAGTTCAATGTGCCGATCGTCTTTCGCGGCCCGAACGGCGCGGCCCTGCAACTTGGCGCGCAACACTCGCAGGCGTGGGAAAGCTGGTTCTCCCACATCCCCGGCCTCAAGGTCGTTTCGCCGGGCACGCCCTACGACGCCAAGGGACTGCTCAAGAGCGCCATCCGCGACGACAATCCGGTGGTCTTCCTCGAGGGCGAGATGCTCTACAACACCAAGGGCGAAGTGCCCGAGGGCGAGTACCTCGTGCCGCTCGGCAAGGCCGACCTCAAGCGCGAGGGCTCCGACTGCTCGATCATCACCAGCGGCAAGATGGTGCTGGTGGCGATGCAGGTGGCCGACCAGCTGGCCAAGGAAGACATCCACATCGACGTGCTCGACCTGCTGACCCTCCGCCCCATGGACGTCGAGGCCATCGCCGCGTCGGTGCGCAAGACCAACCGTGCAGTCGTGCTCGAGGAAGGGTGGGAGGTGTGCGGCATCGGCTCGCAGGTGGTGGACTACATCCAGCGTGATTGTTTCGACGACCTCGATGCCCCGGTCATTCGCGTGCACCAGGCCGATGTCCCGATGCCGTATGCCAAGGCGCTCGAGAAGAGCGCCAAGCCCGACGTCGCCAAGACCATCGCGGCGGTCAAGCAGGTCATGTACCGCTAGCGTCCTGGTCCGTCCGCCGTCCGCCGTCCGCCGTCCGCCGTCCGCCATCCGCCATCCGCCATCCAACGTCCAACGTCCAACGTCTACATGGTATCCAAGATCTTCATGGAAGCGCTCTCTCCCACCATGGAAGAGGGCCGCCTGGTCAAGTGGAATAAGCGCGAAGGCGACGCCGTCAAGTCGGGCGACGTGCTCGCAGAGGTCGAAACCGACAAGGCGGTGATGGAACTCGTCGCCCGCGGTGACGGCATCCTGCGCAAGCAGCTCGTCGCCGAGGGCACGACGGCGCCCGTGGGCTCGCTGGTCGGCGTGATTGCCGCGGCGGACGAAGACATCTCGGCACTCGTCGACGGGGCGGCCGCGCCCACGGCCGCCGCTCCCGCTGCTGCCTCCGCGGTCGCCGCTACAGTTGCCGCTACAGTTGCCGCGCCAGTCTCCGCGCCAGTCGCCGCGCCAGTCGCCGCGCCAGTCGCCGCGCCGGTCGCCGCGTCCGGCGCTGGAACGCCGGGATCGTCCAAGAGCAGCCCCCTCGCCCGCCGCCTCGCCAAGGACGGCGGCCTCGACCTCGGCGCCATCGCCGGTTCCGGCCCTGGTGGTCGCATCATCAAGCGCGACATAGAAGCGGCCATGACCAGTGGGGGCGGCGCCCAGCCATCCGCGGTCCGCCATCCGCCATCCGCCGTCGACTTCACCGACCAGCCCCTCACCCAGATCCGCAAGACCATCGCCAGGCGCCTCGCGGAATCCATCGGCCCGATCCCGACCTTCTACCTGACGGCCGAGTTCGACATGACGCGCGCCGCCGAAATGCGCGCCGCGGCCGCAGCGATGGGCGACGACTTCAAGGTCTCCTTCAACGACATCATCCTGAAGGCCACCGCCACCGCGCTCGCGAGTCATCCCGAGATCAACGCACACTGGCTCGGCGACCGCATCCGGTTCCACCACCGCGTGCACCTCGGCATGGCCGTCGCCACCGACGACGGGCTCATCGTGCCGGTGATCTTCGACGCCGACACCAAGGGTCTGCGCGAGCTCTCCGCCGAGTCGAAGGAACTGGCCAAGCGCGCGCGCGAGCGCAAGCTGAAGCCCGAGGAGTACACGGGCTCCACGTTCTCGGTGTCGAACCTCGGCATGATGCAGATTGACCAGTTCACGGCCATCATCAATCCGCCCGAGTGCGGCATCCTTGCGATCGGCGCGCTCGAGGACAAGCCGGTCGTGATCGACGGCGCGGTCGTGGTGCGCCAGCGCCTGCGCGTGACCATGAGCTGCGACCACCGCGTCATCGACGGCGCCATCGGCGCCCGCTTCCTGCAGGACCTCCGCCGCATGATCGAAAACCCTCTGATGCTGGTCTTCTGACATGGCAAACTTCGATGTGATCTTCCTAGGCGGCGGCCCCGCCGGCTACGTCGGCGCCATTCGCGCGTCGCAGCTCGGCCTCACGGTGGGCGTCATCGAGCGCGAAGGGCTCGGCGGCACCTGTGTGCTGTGGGGGTGCATCCCCGCCAAGGCGCTGCTCGAGTCGTCGCACATCGCCAACCGGCTCAAGCACTCCGCCGAGTTCGGCGTCACGGTCGGCGACATCACGCTCGACTACGGCGTGGCGATGCAGCGCTCGCGTGACGTCTCCACGAAGAACTCCAAGGGCGTCGAGTTCCTGTTCAAGAAGAACAAGGTCACCTGGATCAAGGGGACGGGGACCATCGGCGCGGGCAAGTCCGTGAAGGTCGCGACGGCCGACGGCAAGAGCGAGACGCACACGGCCACCAAGGCGCTGGTTGTCTGCACGGGCTCGCGCGTGCGCGGCCTGCCACAGGCCGGCCTCGAGCTCAACAAGACCACGATCATCTCGTCGGACGAGGCGCTCGTGCTCGAGAAGGCGCCGGCCTCGCTCGCCGTCGTCGGTGCGGGCGCAGTGGGCTGCGAGTTCGCCGACGTCTTCAGCGCCTTTGGCACCAAGGTCACCCTCATCGAGGTGATGCCGCGCATCTTGCCGCTCGAGGATGACGACGCGTCCGCCGAGGTCGCGCGGTCGTTCAAGAAGCGCGGCATCGACGTGCTCGTCAGCGCCAAGCTGTCGGGCGCCAAGGCGGCGAAGGACGGCGTGACGCTGACGGTCGAGGCCGGTGGCGAGAAGAAGGAACTGAAGGTCGAGAAGGTGCTCGTCGCCGCCGGACGCGCCGCGAACGTCGAGAACATCGGCCTCAAGGACGCCGGGGTGCAGCTCACCGACCGCGGCTTCATCAAGGTCAGTGCCACGCTCGAAACGACGGCCAAGGGCATCTACGCCATCGGCGACGTGGCCGGGCCGCCGATGCTGGCCCACAAGGGCGAGCGCGAGGGGATCGTCGTCGCGGAGATCATCGCCGGGGCGCACTACCACCCGATCAACTACGGCAACATTCCCAATTGCACCTACTGCTCGCCCGAGATTGCGTCCATCGGGCTGACCGAGGCGCAGTGCAAGGAGAAGAAGCTCGACTACAAGGTGGGCAAGTTCCCGTTCAGCGCGAACGGCCGAGCCCGCACGTCGGGCGAGACCGAGGGCTTCGTGAAGATCATCAAGGACGCCAAGTACGGCGAAATCCTCGGGGCGCACATCGTCGGGGCGCACGCCACCGAGCTGATCCACGAGCTGCTCGTCGCGCGCGAGAACGAGTACACGGTGGAGGAGATCGACCTCGCCATCCACGCGCACCCGACCCTCAGCGAGGCCATCGCCGAGGCGGTGCTGGACTCGATGGGGCGGATGATTCATGCGTAGGGACGGAGAACGACAGACGACGACAGCGTACGACAGAGTACGACAGAGTACGACAGAGGGGCCGGCATTCGCGCTGGCCCCTCTGTCGTATTCTGTCGTACGCTGTCGTCGTCTGTCGTACGCTGCCCCTACGCCTACGGCGCAGCCGCCCAATGTCTCGCCGTCGCGGCCTTCTTGGGATCCAGCAGCGCCTCGTCGAAGCCCACGCTTCCCTTCCAGTCGTGGTACTCCTCGAGTTGCCGGCGCTGGCCGCCCGCAAGCATCTCGACGCGCGTGGCCAGCCACCCGTCGCCAACGGGCTCGAACTCGCTGAGCCGGATGTCGAGCGGAGGGCGCCCCGCCCCGCCGGAGAGCACCATCCGCACCACGAGCAGCCGCTCGGCGTCCACCCAGAATTGCGCCGACGTCGAGTCGCCGACATCGGACGCGCCCACGACCCAGGCGACGCGCTGGTTCCACACCGCACTTTGGACCTTCGACAGATCGATCCCAAGTGGCGCGATCTCGCGCACGGTCCGCTCCGCGGGCTGCAGATACGCACCCATCACCAGCGCCAGGAACGGATTGCCGTCGGCGCGGGTGGCCGCGAGCGATCCGCCGCGCAGCACCCAGGTGGAGTCCCACGTGGAGATCGTCGCGTTGCCAGCGGTCAGCGGCGCAACGTCGATGCGAATGCGCGTGCCGAGGGCCGGGGTGAAGCGCAGGGTCTCGTACCAGGTCTGCACGGTGTCACGGCCGTCCGGCCGGTGGATCGTGGTCGTCTGCGTGAACGTGAGCGTCGTGAACCAGCCGTGTGCATAGGCCTTCCACATGCGGGCGAAGACCTCGGCGCCGTCGCGGGGCTGCGCGGGCTGCGCGTGGAGCAGCGGCGCGAACAGAACAACGGGAAGCAGAAGTCGCAGGGCACGTGGCATCTTCGGATCCGAGTAGGGAGTAGGTCGCAATCTACGAACCCACGTCGGGCGGCGCCTCGCACGATCGTGCTAGTCTCATTGGGTTTCGTGATCACCGCCGGTTCGCCGAATTCCGGAGTCGGCGCTCGTCGTCGATCGCCCGCACTCGTTAGATTTCGCGGGTGGAATCGCGCCGCCTCCTCGTCGCCGACCTCGGCACCATGCCCTACGCGGACGCACTCGCGCTGCAGCGCGAGGCCGCCGCCGCGCGCCTGTCCGGGGCCCTTGCCGACGACCTGCTCCTGCTCGCGGAGCATCCGCCCGTCATCACGCTCGGGCGGTCGGCCAAACAGGCCAACGTGCTCGCCACGCCCGCGCTGCTCGCGGCGCGCGGCGTCGAGCTGTTCGACGTGGAGCGCGGCGGTGACGTCACGTTCCACGGCCCGGGCCAGCTCGTGGGTTACCCGATCATGAACCTCGAGCGACACACGCCGGACCTGCACTGGTACCTGCGACAGCTTGAAGGAGTGATGATTCGCACCCTCGCCGCCTGCGGCATTGCCGCCGCGCGCAATCCGGGCAAGACCGGCGTCTGGGTCAGCGACCGCAAGATCGCCTCCATCGGCGTGCATGCGCGGCAGTGGGTCACGTGGCACGGCTTCGCGCTGAACGTCACCACCGACCTGTCGTACTTCGACCTGATGGTGCCCTGCGGCATCCAGGATGTCGTCATGACGAGCGTGGAACGCGAACTGCTGCACGCGGCCTCGGGCGCCTGTTTTGCCACGCCGCCGTCGCTCATGGGCGACGTGCAGGACCAGACCATCGCCGCCTTCGGCGACCTCTTCGCGCTCGAACCGCGGCGGGTGGATGTGGCGGACCTTCCCTCCCCCGTGAGTCCCGCATGATGCGCGTTCGCCTCCTGGTCCTCGCGCTGGTCGCCACTGGCTGCGGCCGCGGCGCATCCGCGCCCGTCACGGTCCCGGTGCCGGTGCCGCCCCCGCTGCCGCGCGCCGCCGAGCCGCGCTCGTACGCCGTGCTCGACACGGGCTCCGCGCGCGTCACCATCTTCCTCGCCACCACGCGGCGATCGGTCCAGAGCGACCGTCCCGGCGACCGATACGGGCCGGACGACGCCGACTCCCTGCAGTTCGCGGCGGTCGGCGTCAACGTGCCGTCGTACAGGGTCCGCGGCACCGGTGAGCTGCCTCGCCCCAGTGGATTTCGCGTGAACTCGCTGGCGTACTATCCCGACCCGCAGCGCGAGTTCTTCGTGACCTCCACCATCCCGGTGGACAGCACTCGCTTCGTGCAGCGCCTCGCCGCGGACCTCGCAACCACCCGCTCCCGCGACCTGCTGGTTTTCGTCCACGGCTACAACGTGTCGTTCGAAGATGCCGCCGTCCGCGCCGCGCAGGTGGCTGCCGACCTGAACTTCGATGGCTCGGTGCTCCTGTTCTCGTGGCCGTCGGCCGCGTCGGTCACGGCCTATGTGCGCGACCAGCAGTCGGCGCGCAACACCGGCTATCAGCTCCTGCGCATCCTCAGGAACCATGCGGCCGCTGCGCAACCCGATCGGGTGCAGCTGCTCGCCCACTCCATGGGGGCCGAGGTGTTCGGCAAGGCGATAACGCTCACGGCGCCCGGCGACTCGTCGCCGCGGCTTGACCAAGTCATCCTCGCCGCACCCGACGTTGACGCGCGCATCTTCCGCCGCGAGATCCTGCCGCGCCTGCTCCCGCACGCGCAGCACGTCACGCTGTACGCCTCCAGCGACGACGACGCGCTACGCGCGTCGCGCGTCGTCAATGGCGCCGGTCGGCTCGGCCTCGGCGGCGATTCGCTCGTCGTCCTCGACGGCATGGACACCGTGGACGCCACACGCGTCACCGCCGATGTGCTCGGCCACACCCTGTTCGGCAACACGAGCTTCCTCGCCGATCTCGCGGTACTGCTCGCCGAGGGCAAGTCCCCCGCGGACCGCCGGCTCCTGCAGGCGACCAAGGCCGGACGGACGTACTACCGCTTTCGCGGGGACCGGAGATAGGCCACGCAGGAGCGTCGATGTGCGACATGGAATCGCGCCGCGCGCCATCCGCCATCCGCCATCCGCCATCCGCCATCCAACATCTACCGTCTGCCGTCCTCCCCTCCCCGCTCCTTCCCCGTCTTCGCCGGCGGTTCGCGAGTCCAGATGACCACCAGTCCGCAGCCCGTCTCGCGCTGACGGAACCGCGCCGGAATCTCCGACGGCCCGCGGAAGACCTCGATGGCCTCGATTTGCACCGGCACGATCTCGTCGATGCTGAACGTGCCGGACGACATGAACATGCCGTCCACGTAAAACTGCATGGGGCACACGTTGGAGCCGGCGGAGTTCGAGCCGCGCAGCGGCGTCATCGCCTGGCGGCCCGTGACCAGCTTCACCGGCTCGGCGCCGAACCCCGAGATCACCCGCACGCCCATCACCGAGTGAAAGAGATCCGACGTCTGCGGCGGATGCCGGCGGTCGATCTCCGCGCGCGTGATGAAGACGCCAACGCCCACCATGCGCCGGGCCCAGAACTCCGCCATCCGGCCCTGCGCCCCCTTCTGCGCGGTCACGATGACGCTCTCGAGCTCCTCCAGCATGCCTTCGAGGGCGAACTCCACGCGCCGCGCGTCGCCCGCCTGCAGCGTCACCTTCTTCGCGTCGGGCCGAAAGCCGACGCGGCGCACGAGCACGCGCTGCCTCCCCTCCGGCGCGTCGTCAATGCGGTACTCGCCACTGTCATTCGACATCACGCGCCGGGTAGCGCCATCCAGCCAGACTTCGGCGCCCGGAATGGGCACGCCCGAGATGTTGCGTACCGACCCGAACACCATCGTGGACGTCGCCGGCTGCTGTGCGGCAACGCCAACCACGGGCATGGCAATGAGCAGGGCGGTCCGCCAGCGGCAACGCATGCGCAACCTCCGTTCCGGGGAGCCGGCAGCGCGCCGGGAGTCTGCCCAACACTGGCCCGCCCCGCCCCCGGGGGCAAGGACGCCTGGGCGACACTCCCGCTTCGTATATTTCAGGGACCGTGACCGAGGATCCCCGACTCTACGCCGCGCGCGAGCGCGAAGTTGCACCGCGCGGCTCCGGCGACGGCGCGGCCGCCGGCCTCAACGAGGCCCAGCGAAGCGCCGCCACCCACGGTGCCGGCCCGCTGCTCATCGTGGCGGGCGCCGGCACGGGCAAGACGCGCACGCTGGTGCACCGCGTCGGCGTCCTGCTCGAACGCGGCGTGCGCCCCGAGCGCATCCTGCTCCTCACCTTCACCCGGCGCTCGGCGCAGGAAATGCTGGCGCGCGCCGAACGGCTGGTGGGCAGCGTCAGCCGCAGCGTGCATGGCGGCACGTTCCACGCCACCGCGCACCGGCTGCTGCGCCGATTCGGCGAGCAGGCGGGGCTGCGCGGCGACTTCACCATCATGGACCAGTCCGACAGCGAGGACATGATGCAGTTCTCGCGCGCCCGGCTGGGCTTCGGCGACAAGAAGAAGCGCTTTCCCAAGAAGGAGACGCTCCAGCACCTCTATTCGCGGCACGTCAATACCGACATCCCCGTCGGCGCGCTGCTGCGCGAGGACTATGCGCAGTTCGTCGAGCACGAGGACGACATCGCGCGCGTCTTCGCCGACTACACCCAGCGCAAGCAGGAGCGCAACCTCGTCGACTACGACGACCTGCTGCTCTTCTGGGCCACCCTGCTCGAGCAGGTGCCGGCGCTCGCCGACCGCATCGCCGGACTGTACGAGCACCTCCTCGTCGACGAGTACCAGGACACCAATGCCCTGCAGTCGCGCATCCTGCGCGGCATGTGCCGCACGCACCGCAACATCACCGTGGTCGGCGACGACGCGCAGAGCATCTACGCGTTTCGCGGTGCCACCATTCGCAACATTCTCGACTTCCCGCGCGAGTTTCCGGGCGCCACCGTCGTCACGCTCGAAGAGAACTACCGGTCCACTCAGCCAATCCTCGACACCACCAACACGCTCATCTCGCGCGCCGAGGAGCGGTACACCAAGAACCTCTACACCCGGCGCACCGGTGGCGAGAAGCCCTGGCTCGTGACCGCGCAGGACGAGCCGACCCAGACGCGCTTTGTCGTGGACCGCATCCTCGAGCTGCACGAGGACGGCATCCCGCTGCACGAGATCGCCGTGCTCTTCCGCGCGGGCTACCACAGCGCCGACCTCGAGATCGAGCTGACCGCCCGCAACATCCCGTTCGAGAAATGGGGCGGCATCAAGTTCCTCGAGGCCGCGCACGTCAAGGACGTCCTCGCCTTCCTGCGCGTGCTCGAAAACCCACGCGACGAGGTCAGCTGGTATCGCCTGCTCCTGCTGATGCCCGGCATCGGCGAGGTCACCGCCCGCAGCGCCATGGAAACGCTGGCAGAGCACGCCTGGTCGGCCGCCGCCTTCGGCCAGTTCCGTCCGCCGCCGCGCGCCAAGGCCGCACACCAGGCCCTGGTCACGCTGCTCGACACCCTGCGGGCCGGCCCCTTCGACGACGAGGGCGCCGTCGCGCGAGAGATCGCGCGCGTGCGCGTGTTGTACGACGACATCCTGCGCGAGAAGTACGACCGCCCCGACCCGCGCCTCGCCGACCTCGACCAGCTGCAGGTCATCGCCGGCGGCTACCCGAGCCGTGCCGCCTTCCTCAGCGCGCTCGCCCTCGAGCCGCCGCAGGGCACGCAGGACCTCGGTTTCGGCTCCGACAGCGAGGACGACACGCTCGTGCTGTCCACCGCGCACAGCGCCAAGGGCCGCGAGTGGGACGCCGTCTTCGTCATCTGGGCCGTGGACGGCTACTTCCCGCTCTCCCGCGCGCTGGGGAGCCCCGACCAGATCGACGAGGAGCGCCGGCTCATGTACGTGGCGCTCACGCGGGCGCGCAATCACCTCGCCATCTCGTACCCGCTCAACGTGTACGACACGCGCCGCGGCGCCGACTACACCTTCGACCAGGTCTCGCGCTTCCTCGACCGCGGCGTGCGCGCCACCATGCAGCGCGTCGTCGCGGAACCGCCGGCCGCCGGCCTGCCACCCGCCGATTCCACGGCGGCGCCCGTCGTCGACCTGCGCGCCATCATGCGCGGACGCTTCGGCGGCAGCTGAAACCGCTAGCGATACTCGGCGATGAGCCGCTCGACCGTCCGCTTCAGGTCGCGCCCCTCGCGCTCCCACGCCGCGTCAAAGCGCCCCAGATCGGTCATGTACACGCGCCGGGCCAGCAACGCCGCATTGTCCAGGTGGACCCGCGCCGCGTACGTCGCGGGATACGTCCCCAGCTGCGGTCCGACGCTGTCCACGAGCTGCCGGCGAGCCCAGGCGTACACGGCATCCCGCGCGAGCAGTCGCCGCGCGCGGCCCTCCCCGCCGGGGTGCGCCACGTACGCCGCCTGTAGCGAGTCCTTCACCCGCGTCCAGAAGACCGCGAGTCGCTTCTGGTCGTCCCAGCGCCGGTCGGTGCGCGACGCATTCACGGTGTCGCCTCGCATGCGGAAATACGCCGCCGCGCCGCGCGCGCCCACGAAGTTCGCGAAGCTCTCGTTGAACACCGCGCCGCCCGGCGCATAAAACCGGTTGTGCGTCAGCTCGTGCACCACGGTGTTGGCGATGTCGGCGGAATCGCCGCTCAGCGTCGTCGAAAGCAGCGGATCGTTGAACCAGCCCAGCGTGCTGAACGCCGGAGAGGGGCGCAGGTACGTGTCGTATCCCGCGTCACGCAGCCGCTGCTCGTCCTTTCGCGCCGCACGAACGTCGAAGTACCCCTTGTACGGCACACGTCCGACAATCGGGAACCACCACGTCACCGGGGCCAGCGTGTCACGGGCGGCGGCGCTGAGCACCAGTACCAGCGTGTCCGAGTCGAGCTGCGTGAACTGCGTGAAGGCGTCCCGCGCGGGCAGTCCCAGCGAATCGGCGGCATATGCGCGCACGTCAAGCACGAGCTGCAGCTTGCCGCGCGTGACGGCATGCACGCCGCCGTCACGGACCATCGTCGCGATGTCGCGGCGCGCACGGAGAATCTTCGCTTCTTCCCACCCGGCGCGCACCAGGTAGCGCCCCGTGCGCGTCACCGCGGCCAGCACCGCGAGACCGCCGAGAAGGGCCAGCAGCACGGCACCCACGCCGCCCCAGCGCACGCGCATCGCGGCGCCCCTCAGCGGGAGGGATCGTGCGGAGGGCGCGAACGCCACGACACTCCCATGCGATGCACGGCGCCCAGCGCGCCGTAGCCCTGGTAGGCGTAATCCAGCGACCACGCACCACGCGCCGCGCTGCCCCCCGCGGACCACGGCGCGCGCTCCGTCTCCGCGGCGTATGCGAGCGCCGCGCCCCGCACCTGAAGCATCCAGCCCGCACCCGTCGCGTACGAACCTTCCGCGCCAGCCAGCCCGGTGCTGCCCGCGTCTCGGATCCAGCGATACTCCGCGATCCCCCGCCAGCTCGCCGCGCCAACGGCCCAGGACGGCGTGGTCACGCCGCCGCGATACGTCGCGGGCAGCGTGAACGTCCGCGCAGCCCGCGCGCCATGCGGCAGCTCCGCGTGCTCCACCGAGCCATCGATGTCCCAGCCGCCCACGGTGATCCCCTCGCCAAGATTCACCGCCAGCGTCGTGGCGCTCACGTCAGCGACCTGCTGGTGCACGATGGCCAGCGCCATGCCGAAGCGCAGGCGGCCAAATCGCTCGGCCAGCCCCACCGTCGCCGCCAACTCGTTGGCACCGACGCGATCGCCAGTCGCCGTCCCGGTCTTCCCGCCGCTCAACGGATCAGGGACGATCTCGTCGGCGCTCCCGTAGTCCAGCGACTGCACGCCGAGGGCCAGCACGCGCCGGCCGCCAGCCGGCATGGACGCCGCGAAGCTCGCCAGCTGGGCACCGCCGATCCACGACCCGGCGCTCATCGAAGCCGCGCGCTCATTCGGCAGGCGCGCGGCGCCATAGAACAGCGCGCCCGCCGTGCCCGACACCAGGGCGGCGGCATCGCCGACGCCCGCCGCGCGCGCGCTGGCCGGCAACACCAGCACCGTGCCCGACGCCTGCGCACCCAGGGGGCCCGCAGCCAGCGCCAACATTGCCACGATGATGCCGAGTCTCATTCACACCGCGCCCAGGAAGCCAAGCATCCGCCATCTACCGTCTACCGTCTACCGTCTGCCGTCTACCGTCTCCCGTCTACCGCAGCCTCACAATCCCCAGCTGCGCCCCATCCGCTGGCGCAAACGGAACCCCGCTGGGCCTGAAGTAGTTCAGCACCGCCGGTCCCTGTCCAGCCGCCGTCGGGCCGAACATCGTGTACACCATCGTCCCGGGAATGATGGGGCCCTCCGCGTAGCCCGCAAAGGGCACCTGCACCGGGACCACCGGGAACGGGTGCTGGAAGCCGGCCAACGTCGCCTCCCGCGCCATCAGCTGCCGCAGGTTCCGCGTCAGGAACCGGTACCTCGGCGGCACGGCGTCACGCGGAAAGCCCGGCATGCTGTCCGTGTAGACGGCCACGGCAAAGTCGCCAAAGAGACGGGCGAATGGCTCCCCGGTCCGCGTCTCGATGTTCGCCGTGCCCGTCCGCGAGGTCTGCACCAGGCGCTGGAAAATCTCTTCTCCCTTCTGGTCCGCGAGCCAGCGCAGGAACAGCCAGGCCGCGCCGCGCTCCTCGATGGAGCCCGACGACTCGAACGTCGTCACCGAGTGCGTGCTCGTGTTCGCCAGGTAGATGTACGCATTCAGCATCTGCGGCGAGATGAAGCCGTTCGACGAGTCGGGAAAGAGCTGCGTCGTCGTCGAGCGGCCCAGTGGCGACGGATACCGAAGCTCGAAGACGCGTGAGGCAAGCTCCTCGGCAATGTGGCTCAGCCCCTCATTGAGCCATCGGGCCTCGGGGTCCCCCGCCCGCGCGATGACGTGATGAAAGAAGGAGATCATGTGCTGGAACTCGTGCACGAACGTGCCGGGCACCAGGCGCAGCACGTCGCTCGCCGCGTGCGAGCAGCTGTACCGCCCGGCCGGGTCTGGCACCATGGCGTAGAAGATCTCGCCGGCATTCGAATTCGCGGCCGACGGCAGCAGGTCGCGCCCGAAGAAGAACCCCGTCACAAATCCTCGCTGGCCGCAGTCGGCGGCCGCCACCAGCGCATTCACCCGAGGCGTCAGGAAGACCAGCACCTGGTCATTCCGGTCAATGTCCGACTCGGGCCCGAACGCCATGACGTCCGTCCGGTACAGGTCGTTGTCGAACAGCATCCCAAGTTTCTCGAGCTGCTCGTCGGTGTACGCCGACGCCGACGCCGTGTCCAGGTAGACGGCGAGGTGGCGGCCAACGAAGCGAAGTCGGCCCGTGGCATTCACGTAGGTCTGCGCGTCGAGGTCGGCGATCACGCGGAAGGTGCGCAGGCTCCCCACGGCAAGGGCGAGCATCGGGGGCCGGAATCCGACGGGCGGCTCCCGTGCCATCGGTGCCAGCCGCCGTTCCTCGTCGCGCAGGCGCGCATCGAACGCGGCCTGCGCGTCGTTCACGTCAGCCCGCCACGAGCCGCCCAGCGCTGCGGGCGCCAGCAGGCTCGCCACCGACGTCGCGCCGCCCACCGACACGCGCACGATCGACTGCGCGGGCGTCAGGCCCTGGCTCGCCAGTTGAGGCACCAGCAGGTATTGGGCGCCGTCCTCCGTGCTGAATGACGCGCACGAGCCCAGTTCCGCGGCACCAATGGTCACAGACTCGAATCGCTGCAGCACGCGCGGGCGCCGGCGCGGCGTGTACATCACCGTCCGGCTGGCCGTCCACGCCGTGCCGTTGAGTACGCGCACGGCCACCGGCCCGGCGCCGAGGCAGTCGGGCACCACCACCCGGAGTTCGCCGGCGCCCCCGCTGATCGGCTTCACCCTGGCACTTCCGATCTCCACGACGGCCGACACGCCGCCCAGCACGCTGCCCGCGAGCGCAAGCGTGTCGCCGGGACCCACCGAGGCCGGCAGCACCCCGGTGAGCGTCGATCCACCCGTCGCGATCGCTCGCAGCCGGACCGCGCGGTCCGGGGCCCCGCCGGGAAAGGCCAGGATCTCCACGGTATCGGGCGCCGCTGGCAGGCGCAGGTCGGTGCCGGCCTCGCCAAAGTCGTTCGTCACCACCAGCGAGTCCGAGACGGCTGCGCCTTGCGACGCCCCGCGCATCACCCGGAAGACCACGATCGTACCGCGCACCGGCAGCCCGGAGGCGTCCCGAACCTGCACCGCCACCCCATCGCGCAGCAGGCTGCCGGCCGGTGCCGATCTCGCGTCGCCGGAGATCACCTGCAGGGTGTACGACCGCCCTGGCGAGAGGACACGGTCGCTGTGGCACGCCACGACACCCGCCAGCGCCGCCAGCGCAACGCATCCGCAACACCTGGACAAGACTAACCCATTGACATTCAAGCGATTACGTACTCCGAGGCCCCGGGGATCTGCTTTGACGGGGGTCTGCGCCGGCGCTATCCTTGTTAATTCTATGTCGTTCGTTCATCTGCATTGCCACTCCGAGTATTCGCTGCTCGACGGAGCGAACCGGATCGACGATCTCATTGCCCGTGCGCTCGAGTTCGAGCAGCCCGCGCTCGCGATCACCGATCACGGTAACCTGCATGCCGCGTGGGAGTTCCAGGAGAAGGCCAAGAAGGCCGGCCTCCGGCCCATCATCGGCATGGAGGCCTACGTCGCGCCCGGCGATCGCCGGCTCCGCACCCGCGGCGGACCCGGTGAACGAAACTACTACCACCTCATCCTCCTGGCCCAGAACATGGCCGGGTATCGGAACCTGGTGAAGCT
>JBBQZD010000024.1:0-19331 GCA_038208045.1 Gemmatimonadales bacterium
GAGCAGCTGCGCGAAGGTCCAGGCCCGGAGCGCCAGTGTGGCGCCGACGAAGACGTCGCGCGCCACCGCGAGGGGATGAGCGTGAGGAAGAGGTCGCGGTACGCGCGCGGGTGCAGCGCCAGGTAGAGCGCCATCACGAGAATGGACACGAGGTTGATGAAGCCGTGCAGGATGCTGAAGACGCGCGGCATGAGTTCACCCGCGAAGCCCTTGGCTTCATCGAGCGCCAGCGTGACGAGGCGGTGCTCGCCGGGCCGTACGGTCTCGGCCACGCCGGGGATGCTGATCAGCAGCTGTTCGAGCCGCGACTCCCACGCCGGGACGTAGCGCGGCAGCACGGCGAGCAGTTCGCGCGTCTGCTGCACCACCGGCCCGACGAGCAGCGAGCCGATGCCGACCACGACGGCCACGGTGCCGCCGATGGCGACCACGAACGCCGCCCCGCGCGGCAACCGCGTGCGCGCGACGAGAAAGTCCGTGACGGCGCCGAGGTAGACGGCGAGCAGGATGGCGAGAAAGAGCAGCAGCAACAGGTCGGCGACGCGCCCCGCCAGCCAGACGAGGAGCACCGCCGCCGCCACCCCGGCGAGCGCCGGGCCGACGGTGCGCCGCGGCGCCGTCCGCCGATCCAAGCTACTTCTTCCCCTCGCGCTCGTCCTCGACGTCGGCGTCCACCGTCTCTTCACCCGCCCCGATCTGCCGCGGCGGCGCGGACGCGCTTGGGCCGAGCAGCCCCATCTTCTGCTTGAGCGCGAGCAGCTGCTGGTCGGCGCTCGCCGACCCTGCCGCGCGCTCGAGCTGCTTGAAGTCGTGGCGCAGGCGGTCGCCTGTGAACTCCTCCTCGATCTCGGTGCTCGCCTTCAGCATGCGCTCGTTCTGGTCGATGCGCTCTTCCATCCGGTTGAACGCCTCGAAGGCCGACTTCTCCGACATCGACGACATGGTCTCGTTGATGCGCTTCTGGGCCTGCGCGCGACGCTGCCGGGCAAGGAGCAGGTTCTTCTTGCGCTTGGCTTCCTCGATCTTGTCGTTGAGGTCGCGCAGCGAGTTCTTGAGCTTCTCGGTCTCGGCCTGGTGCTGCTGCCACGTCGACTCGAGCTGCTGCGCGTGCTCGCCGTGCTCGCCGTGGCGCATGAGCGCCTGCTTGGCCAGGTCGTCGCGCCCCTCCTTGACGGCGAGCATCGCCTTCTGCTCCCAATCCTGCGCGGCCTTGTACTCCGACTCCGCCTGGTCCTTCAGGCGCTTCTCGTCGGCGATGGCCACGGCCACCTGCTGCTTGGCCTTGGCCAGCTGGTTGCGCATGTCGACGACGATCTGGTCGAGCATCTTCTCCGGATCCTCGGCTTTCGAGATCAGGTCGTTGATGTTCGACTTCATGAGCGAGGTGAACCGGTCCCAGATACCCATCGTCACTTTGCCTCGCGGAGCGTCGCCAGCTCGCGGAGATGCGAGGTCAGGGCGAGCGTGATGCTTTCGTAGGCGGCCAGGAACTCGTCGAAGTCGAGGTGTTCGAGCTCGAGCGCCTCCGTGAGCACGATCGTGCCGTCGTCGCGGCCGTAGGAGCCGTGCAGCAGGTCCGTCGCGTTCAGCTCGAGCAGGCGGCGGTTGAGCGCGGCGCGGATGACGGCGTCGCCGGGCTCGTCCATCACCTTCACGCGCAGCACGACCACCGGCGGCGAGTGGTGCACGACGACGCTCAGGTCGAGCGGACCGCCCGGGTTGACCGTCCAGAGCCCGGGTGCGACTTCCTTGTGCGTCGCCCCCTCGCTCGCCAGCCGGTCGAGGTAGCTCTCAATGTCTTCGCGGTTGACCATGTCCTCACCTGCGTATGCGTGTGGGGGATATTACGTCGGCCCCGATGGGGAAAGTTTCACACTGACACGGGCGGGGCGCCAGAGCACAGGCCGCCGGCCTCCTGATCAGCGCTTCTTCAATTGATGCAGGCGCTCTCGGGCAAGCCGCCGCCCCGTGGGCGTCGCGGCGAGCCCGCCGCCGGCTGTCTCGCGGTAGCGGACGTCCATTTCGCGCCCGATCTGCCCCATCGTGTCGATGACCTCGTCGGCCGGAATCGCGAACTCGATGCCGGCCAGCGCCATCTCCACGGCGGCGAGCGCGATGGCCGCCCCGGTGGCGTTGCGGAAGACGCACGGCAGCTCCACGAGGCCGCCGAGTGGATCGCAGACGAGGCCGAGCGTGCCCTGCTGCGCCAGCGCGACGGCATGGCCGCACTGCCTGGGCGACCCGCCGAGCATCTCGACGGCGGCGCCGGCCGCCATGCCCGCCGCCGCGCCGGTCTCGGCCTGGCAGCCGCCCTCGGCGCCACTCAGCGACGCGCGCTCCGCGACCACGGCGCCGATGAGCCCGGCGGTGGCGAGCGCGTCGATGACGAGTTCGTCGGGCACGCCACGGGCGTCGGCGAGGCCGGTCAGCACGGCGGGCAACACGCCGGCGCCACCCGCGGTCGGCGCCGCGACGATGACTCCCATGGCGGCGTTGACCTCCTGCACAGCGAGTGCGCGCATGAGCACGTCGCGGAACGGCGTGCCGCTGAGCGGGCCCGCGGGACCGGTGCGGAGCTTGGCCGCGTCGCCGCCGACGAGCCCCGAGTTGCTCTTGAGGTCGCCCACGGCGCCGCGCGCGATGGCGTCGCGCATGATGTGCAGCGCGCGACCAAGTGCGTCACGGATTTCCGCGACGGGGCGCCCCTGGTCGCGCGCCTCGAGTTCGAGGGCGACGTCGGAGAGGCGAAGGCCGCGGGACTCGGCGTCGGAGATTGCGGCGGCAAGGGAGTGGAACATGTCTTGGGAGGGGGACGGGGCCGGCTTGGGAAGGGGAAGCGGCAGGGCTTGGGAAGGGGATGGGGAAGGGGTTAGCTGGAAACCTTGTCCAGTCGTACCGACCACCTCACCCACGGCAGGGCGCGGATGTGGTCCCGCACCATCTCGCCGGGCTGCTCGTCCACTTCGATGACCATGAAAGCGTCGCCGCCGCGGTGCTGCCGCGACACGCGGAGCGTGGCGATGTTGACGCCGTCCTCGGCGAGCAGGCCGGTGATGCGCGCGATGGATCCCTTGATGTCCTCGGCGACCAGCGCGATGGTGTGATGGTTGCCATGCACTTCCACCGGGTAGCCGTCAATCTCGGTGACGAGCACGCGGCCGGCGCCGAGCGACGAGCCGGTCATCACCGACGTCCGCCCGTCGCGTTCGACGGTGATGCGCACCGTGTTGGGGTGCACCTCGTTCTCCTCGCCGAGCTTGGTCTTCTCGAACGTGTAGGCGAGCCCCTCCCCTTCGGCGATCTCGAGCGCCGAGCGCAGGCGGTCGTCGTCGGGCCGGAAGCCCATGAGCCCGCCGACGATGGCCTTGTCGGTGCCGTGCCCCTCGCCGGTGCGCGCGAACGATCCGTGCAGCTCGCAGTGCGCGCGCTGCGGCGTGCCGCCGACGAGGTTGCGGGCGAGCAGTCCCAGCCGGCAGGCGCCGGCAGTGTGGCTGCTGCTGGGGCCCACCATGACGGGGCCGATGATGTCGAGGATTGAGACCATGCAATGAATTGGATTTCGGATTTCGGAATTGGAATTCGAATTCGGTATTCGAATGCGGATGGCGGAAGGGGAACCTGAGGGTCGCGGCGGAGAGTGCTGGATGTATCCGCCGTCCGCCGTCCGCCGTCCGCCGTCCGCCGTCTACCGTCCGCCGTCTACCGTCTCTTCAGCGCGCCCTTCAGGAACTCCCCCGTGTAGCTCCCTTTCACCTTGGCGACTTCTTCCGGCGTACCCGCGGCGACGATGAGTCCGCCGCCGGCACCGCCCTCGGGGCCGAGGTCGACGATCCAGTCGGCCGTCTTGATGACGTCGAGGTTGTGCTCGATGACGAGCACGGTGTTGCCGCGGTCCACGAGCTTGTGCAGCACCTCGAGCAGCATGCGCACGTCCTCGAAGTGCAGACCCGTGGTCGGCTCGTCGAGAATGTACAGCGTCCGCCCGGTGTCGCGCTTGCTCAGTTCCGTGGCGAGCTTCACGCGCTGTGCCTCGCCGCCCGACAGCGTCGTGGCACTCTGGCCGAGATGGATGTAGTCGAGGCCGACGTCGTGCAACGTCCGCAGCTTCTGCGCAATGCGCGGCTGGTTCTCGAACAGCGCCAGCGCGTCCTCCACGGTGAGGTCGAGCACCTCGCTGACGCTGAGCCCGCGGAACCGCACGTCGAGCGTCTCGCGGTTGTAGCGCTTGCCCTTGCAGCTCTCGCACGTCACGTAGACGTCGGGCAGGAAGTGCATCTCGATCTTCACGAGCCCGTCGCCCTGGCACGCCTCGCAGCGGCCCCCCTTGACGTTGAACGAGAACCGGCCGGGCCCGTAGCCGCGCATCTTGGCCTCGGGCAATTCCGCGAAGAGGTCGCGAATGGGCGTGAACAGGCCAGTGTACGTCGCCGGGTTCGACCGCGGCGTGCGGCCGATCGGGCTCTGGTCGATGTCAATGACCTTGTCGAGGTGCTCGAGGCCGGTGATGCGGCGGTGCAGGCCGGGGATGACGCGCGCGCGGTAGAAGTGCCGCGACAGCGCGCGCTGCAGGATGTCGGAGATGAGCGTGCTCTTGCCGGACCCCGACACACCGGTCACGGCCGTGAACGTGCCGAGCGGGATCTCGAGCGTGATGTCGCGCAGGTTGTGCGCGCGCGCACCCTCGACGCGCAGCACGCGGCGCTCGTCCCGCGGCCGGCGCTGGGCGGGCACGGGCACCGACTTGTCGCCGCGCAGGTAGGCGCCGGTCAGCGACTCGGGATGCGCGATCACGTCGTCCACGGAGCCGCAGGCCACCACTTCGCCGCCGTGCTTCCCCGCCCCGGGGCCAAGGTCAATGAGATAGTCCGCCGAGCGGATCGTCTCCTCGTCGTGCTCGACGACGAGCACCGTGTTGCCCAGGTCGCGCAGGCGCTCGAGCGTGGCGAGCAGGCGCGCGTTGTCGCGCTGGTGCAAGCCGATGCTCGGCTCGTCGAGAATGTAAAGCACGCCCACGAGCTTGCTGCCGATCTGCGTGGCGAGCCGGATGCGCTGCGCCTCGCCACCGGAGAGCGACTCGGCTGAGCGGTTGAGCGTGAGATACTCGAGCCCCACGTCCACGAGAAAGCGGATGCGCTCGGTGACTTCCTTGAGGATGGGCCCGGCAATCTCCGGATCGAGCCCGGGCACGCCCGGCGCGCGCAGGGCGACGCCCTCGAAGAACTTCAGCGCATCCGCCACGGAGAGGTCAACGAGGTCGCCGAGGTTCGTGCCCTGCACCGTCACCGCAAGCGACTCGGGCTTGAGGCGCGAGCCGTGGCACGAGGGACACTCGGCGACGAGCATGTACTCCTCGAGCTCGGTGCGCACGTTGTCGCTGGCGGTCTCGGCGTAGCGGCGCTGCACCGAGGCCAAAATCCCCTCCCACTTCGTCTCGCCCGTCTTGCCGGCGACCCCGTGCAACAGCGCCTCCTGCACCTTCTTCGGCAGCTTTCCCCACGGCGCGTTCAGCTCGAACTTGAGCTGCTTCGCGAGGCCCGGCAGGATGACGCGGCGCAGGTAGCCGTCGGGCTCGCCCCACGGCAGCACGACGCCTTCGAGCAGCGAGATGCTCGGGTCGCCGAGCACGAGCTCGGCGCTCGCGAGCCGGCGCACGCCGAGCCCGCTGCAGGCCGGGCAGGCGCCGAAGGGCGAGTTGAACGAGAAGTAGCGCGGCTCGAGCTCGGGCAGCGAGATGCCGCAGTCGGGGCAGCCGTAGCGCTCCGAGAACAGGTGCGGCGTGACCTTCTCGCCCTCGTGGCGGAGCACCTCGACGAGGCCGTCGGCCAGGCGCAGCGCCGTCTCGATCGAATCGGCCAGCCGCGTGCGGTCTGCGGCGCGCACCACGAGACGGTCCACCACGACCGACACGTCGTGGTTCTGCCGCCGGTTCAGCACCGGCGGGTCCGCGAGCTCCACGAGTTCGCCGTCGACGATGGCCCGCACGAAGCCCTGCTTGCGCGCATTCTCGAAGAGCTCCTTGAACTCCCCCTTGCGGCCACGGATGAGCGGCGAGAGCACCTCGATGCGCGTGCCCGCCTTCCAGCCAAGAATGACGTCGGCGATCTGCGCGGGGCTCTGGCGCTCCACGGGCCGGCCGCAGTCTGGGCAGTGCGGCGTGCCGGCGCGCGCATACAGCAGGCGCAGGTAGTCGTAGATCTCGGTGACCGTGCCGACCGTGGAACGCGGATTGTGCCCGGCGGTCTTCTGCTCGATGGAAATGGCCGGCGACAGCCCTTCGATGGCGTCGACGTCCGGCTTCTCCATCAGCCCGAGGAACTGGCGGGCATAGGCCGACAGCGACTCGACGTAGCGGCGCTGGCCTTCGGCGAAGATCGTGTCGAACGCGAGCGACGACTTGCCCGAACCCGACAGTCCCGTGACGACGGTCAACCGGTTCCGCGGGATCGTGACGTCAACGTTCTTGAGGTTGTGCTCGCGGGCGCCGCGGACAATCAGGGCTTCATCGGACATAGACCATGAAAGATGCAGGGGGGGAGGCCGGGATGGGAGCCGGACGCGCGGATCGGGCCGGTTGGCCCCCCGGGCGGCCTTCCGGCTAGATTATGCATTGTCACTGCTCGCGTCCGCCTCCGTCCCCCCGTCCCCGCCGTGGATACCCGAGACTCGTCGCGCCCGACCCCCGCCCTTCCGGCCTTCGACCCCGCCCAGCTGTCGTTCGGCGACGTCGCGGCCGTGCCACAGCTGCGCGTGGAGCAGAAGGGGACCGGCAGCGGCGCGGACGAGATGTCGGCCGTGATGCACCGCGAGCCGCCCGTCTGCGGCGAGTCGTCGTACGATTACCTCCCCGACGCAGGCCCCAGCTGGTCGGTGCGCATCGTGCAGGAGTCCGAGGCGGCGCCCTCGACGCCGCGCGGGCTGGCCTCCCGGCCGGGTTCGATGGCTCAGCGTGCGGCCGCATCCGAGTCCCGGCTGTCCACGACGTCGCGCCCGCCTGCTGCCCCGCGCCCCGCGTCGCTGACGCCCGCGTCGCTGACGCCCGCGTCGCTGACGCCCGCGACGCTGGCCGCCACGCCGTCGCGGCCCGTGCCGCCCCGCACCTCGCCGATGCCGGCCGCGATGATCGCGCCGATGCGACCAACGCCGGTGGCCATGCCGAGCCTCTCGCTCGATCCGCTGAAGCGCGCCACCGAACTGTCGCCGACCGACGCCGATGCCGCGATCATCTATGCGCAGGCGCTCGACCGGCACGGCAACGCCGCCGCCGCGCTCGGCGCGCTCGACGAGTGCCTGGCCAATGGCGGTGACGACGTGCGGTTGATCTGCGCGCGGGCATTCCTGCTGGGAAGCCGGCTGCGCTACGATCTCGCGGAGCAGGAGCTGAAGCGGGCGGCGAAGATCCGTGCGGATGATCCCGACGTGCAGTTGCAGACCGGCGTGCTCGCCGGCCGGCGCGCGCGCTGGCGCGATGCGGTGGAACCGCTCCAGAAGGCGGTTGCCCAGCGCGCCGACGATCCGCTGGCGCACTTCTACCTGGGCGAGGCGCTGAACCACGTGGACCAGCTGCCGGCGGCGCTGTCGGCGTACGAGCATGCGGCGCGGCTCGACCCGTCGAACTGGCGTGCGTTCAAGGGGGTCGGCATCGTGCTCGACCGGTTGGGGCGCCCGACTGATGCCGCGGTGGCCTACCGCCAGATGCGCGAGAATCAGGGTCGGTGAGCGCGCGGCTGCCGCGGTTCCCGCGAGCGCGGGCCAACGCATGACCGGCGCCTCCCGCGGCCGCCGCCGCGCGCTGCTGGCCGCGGTCATCCTGGTCGCGTGGGCTGGCGGCCTCGCGTTGCTGGTGCGCCGCGAGTTCTTTCAGGGCCGCGTCGAACGCCTGGCCGAGGCTGCGCTGCGCCTGAGTCCCGGGGCGACGTACTACGCCGTGGAGCAGCACGGCGTGCGCATCGGCTTCGCCTCGACGACCATCGACACCCTGTCGGCGAGCATCGAGGTCACTGACTACTTCGTCGCCGATCTGCCGTTGGCCGGCCAGGTACACCGCGCCTCGGCGCGATCGGTGCTCGTGCTGTCGCGCGCGCTCGCGCTCCGGACCTTCGACGTGCAGGCGGAGGCGGCACAGACGCCGATGCGGGTGGTGGGCCGCATCGAGGGCGACAGCGTGGTGATCTTCGCCATGGATATTCCTGGCCAGCCCGCCGACACGCAGCGCATCGCAGTGCAGGGCCCCGTGCTGGTGCCCACGCTCGCCCCGCTCGCGCTGGCCCTCGGCGAGACGCCGAAGGTGGGCAAGACGTATCGCCTGCCGACGTTCGACCCGGAGCAGATGCAATCGCGGGACGTGGCGCTCAGCGTGCAGGCGGAGAGCCTGTTCACGGTGGACGATTCCGCGTCCTTCGACCCGGCCACACGCCTGTGGCGGAGCGCGCTGCGCGACACCGTGCGCGCGTGGCACGTGCAAGGCACCGCGGGCGGCTTCGACGGCTGGATTGACGCACAGGGTCGCGTGGTGCTGGCGACACAGCCCGCAGGCATCACGCTGCGGCGCATGGCCTACGAGCTGGCGTTCGAGAACTGGCGCATCGCCCGCGACGCGGCGGCGACGACGGCCGGTTCCCAGCGCGATATCCTGGAGAGCACGGCCATCTCGGCCGGCGTCGCGCTCGGGCGCACGCCGCTGCAGCGGCTGCGCGTGCGCCTGCTGGGCGTGGCGCTGGGCGGCTACGACCTCGATGGCGGCCGCCAGTCGCTGCGCGGCGACACGCTGACGGTGGAACGCCGGCTGCCGCCCGCGGGGTACTCCCTCACCGCGCGCCCGCCGGACTTCATGGCGCGGTTCCGGGCCGAACTGCAGCCCGAGCCGTTTCTGCAGAGCAACGACATTGCCATCGTGCAGCAGGCCATCGCGATCACGGGCCTCGAGCGCGACGCGTCAAAGGTCGCCGAGAAGCTCAACCGCTGGGTGTTCGACTCGCTGCAGAAGGAAGTGACCTTCAGCGTGCCCAATGCGCTGCAGGTGCTGCGCACGCGGCGCGGCGACTGCAACGAGCACACGCAGCTGTACGTGGCGCTGGCCCGCGCGGTCGGCATTCCGGCGCGCATCGCGACCGGGCTCGCGTACGTGCGCGGCAAGTTCTACTACCACGCCTGGCCCGAGGTCTGGCTCGGCGAGTGGGTGGCGGTGGATCCCACGTTCGACCAGTTCCCGGCCGACGCCGCGCATCTGCGCTTCGTGGTTGGCGGGCTGGGCCGGCAGGCCGAGCTGCTGCGGCTGATCGGCAATCTTGACATCAAGACCCTGGGCCCATGATCCGACTGACCGGACTCTCGAAGAACTACGGCTCGTTCGTGGCCGTCGACAACATCGACCTGCACGTGCCCGAGGGCGAGCTTTTCGGCTTTCTCGGACCCAACGGCGCCGGCAAGACGACGACGCTGCGCATGATTGCCGGCATCCTCAAGCCGACGGCAGGCACGGTGCAGATCGGCGGCATTGATCTCGCCGTGGATCCCATCAAGGCCAAGGCCAAGCTCGGCTTCATTCCCGACCGGCCCTTCATCTACGAGAAGCTGACCGGGGCGGAGTTCCTGCGCTTCGTCGCGGGCCTCTACGACCAGCACGGCGCGCAGGTGGAGCATCGCGCGCGCGAGCTGCTGGCGCTGTTCGACCTCGAGGAGTGGCGCGACGAGCTGGTGGAGAGCTACAGCCACGGCATGCGGCAGAAGCTCATCATCGCCAGCGCCTTCGTGCACCGCCCCGAGGTGATCGTCGTGGACGAGCCGCACGTCGGGCTCGACCCCAAGGCCATCAAGATCTTGCGCGACCTGTTCCGCGAATACGCGGCGCGCGGGCACACCATCATGATGAGCACGCACACGCTGGCCACGGCGGAGTCGCTCTGCGACCGCATCGGCATCATCGTGCACGGCAAGATCACGGCGCTCGGCACCATGGAGGAGCTGCGCACCTCGGCGACGTCGGGCGGGGCCGGCCTCGAGGAGATCTTCCTCCGGCTCACGGGGGAGAACGCGGCGCGCGACCTCATGGACGTGCTGGATGCGTGAGCGGACCGTGCGTCCGCCGGTGGCGACCGCGGGCGCGACCGCGGGCGCGACCGCGGCCGCGGCCGCGGCCGCGCTCGCGCGGCGGACGGGCGAGCACGCGGCCGTCGAGCCGCCCGACGCGCGGCTGCTCTGGATCCTCATGCCGAAATGGCTCACGGCGCGGGCCCGCGCGGTGGCCGACGAGCGCGGGCGCGGCGCGCGCATTGCCGTGCTCACCGTCACGGGCCTGCTGTTCTGGGGCGCCATCTACGGCATGCTGTACAAGCTGCTCGGCTACTTCAAGGGCATTCCCGAGATCGGCGAGCTGTTGGCGTCCAAGCTGCTCGGCCTGATGGCCATCAGCTTCTTCTCCCTGCTGCTGCTGTCGAACGTCATCACGGCGCTGTCGTCGTTCTTCCTGGCCAAGGACCTCGACCTGCTGGTGTCGGCGCCCGTGGACTGGCTGCGCGTGTACGCGGCCAAGCTGCTGGAGACGACCATCTTCTCGAGCTGGATGGTCGTGCTGATGGCGATCCCGATGTTCACGGCGTACGGCATTGCGTATGACGGCGGGTGGGGCTTCGCCCCGTTCGTCGTGCTCGTGTTCGTGCCGTTCCTGGTGATCCCGTCGGTGCTGGGCAGCGCGGTGACGCTGCTGCTCGTGAACATCTTTCCGGCGCGGCGCACGCGCGACATCCTGAGCGTCATCGCCGTGCTCACCGCGGGCGGCATCGTGCTGCTGTTCCGGCTGGTGCGCCCCGAGCAGCTGGCGCGCCCCGAGGGGTTCAAATCGCTGGTGGACTTCATTGCCGTGTTGCGCGGGCCCACGTCGCCGCTGCTGCCCAGCGAATGGATGGCCAGGTCGGTGATGGGATTCCTGGCGGGCAAGACCGACGCGCTCGCGCTGTACCTGCTCTGGGCCACGGCCGCCGCCTTCGTGGTCCTCGGCGCCCTGCTGCACCGCACGCTGTACGCCACCGGCTTCAGCAAAGCGCAGGAAAGCGCCGAGCGGTGGGCGCGGGTGGGCCCGCTGCAGAAGCTCGCCATGCGGTTGCTGGCGCCGCTGGGCACGCTGAAGCGCGAGCTCATCATGAAGGAAATCCGCGTCTTCTTCCGCGACACGACGCAGTGGAGCCAGCTGATCCTGCTCGCCGTGCTCGTGGTCGTGTACGTGTTCAACATCAAGTACCTGCCGCTCAAGGGCGAGGGCATCACGTTCTTCCTCGTGAACGTCGTCCCCTTTCTCAACCTCGTGCTTGCCGGCTTCGTGCTCGCGTCCATCGCCGCCCGCTTCATCTTTCCCGGCGTCTCGCTCGAGGGACGCACGCTCTGGCTGCTGCGCTCGAGCCCGCTGGCCATGCGCGACCTGCTGTGGGCCAAGTTCTGGGTGGGCACGCTGCCACTGCTGATCCTGGCGCTCGGCATCGTCGTCGTCACCGACTACCTGCTGCAGGTGTCGGTCTTCATGTTCTTCGTGTCGGTCTTCACCATCACGCTCATGACCTTCGCCATCGCGGGGCTCGCCATCGGGTTCGGCACGATGTATCCGCAGTACGAGACCGAGAACGCGGCGCAGATCCCGACCAGCTTCGGCGGGCTCCTGTTCATGATGGCGTCCATCGGGCTGATCGGCGGCACCATCGTGCTCGAGGCACGGCCGGTCTACGGGTACCTGGCGGCGCGCGCCTTCGGCCAGGCCACGAACCCGGTCGAGATGGTGCTCGGATTCAGCGCCGCGGCGCTCCTCTGCGTCGCCGGCACGGTGCTTCCCATTCGCATGGCGCTGCGGCGCCTCGAGGACACGGAACTCGGATGATCGACCGCCCCACGGAACGCGACGTCGCGGCCATCGCCGCGCTCAACAACCAGTTCGCCCCCGAGGGCAAGACGCTCCAGCGCTCGCCGCTCTTCGTGGAGGAGCACCTGGCCGACTACCGCGTGCTGCGCGGCGAGGACGGCCGCATCGTCGGCGTCGTGGCGATTGACGAGTACTCGCCAGCGCTCGCCGAGCTCGTCGGCCTCGCAGTGGAGCCCTCGGCCCGCGGCCGCGGCTACGGCGTGATGCTCATCGAGGCCATCGCCGACCTCGCGCGGCGGCGCGGCTACGACGACCTGTTCGCCGTCTCGTTCTCCGAGGAAATCTTCGAGGCCTGCGGCTTCACCAAGGTGGCACTCGACGAATTCCCGGAGAAGATCCTGCGCTACACGCGCATCGACCGGACGGAAATCGAGGTCGGCGAGAAGCACTGCTTCATGCGCAACCTGCACGGCACGCACCCGGTGGCGCGGCCGTAGCTACCGCGGCGGACGGCGCAGCAGGGGCCAGAGCACGTAGGCCGCGGCCAGTGCGCCCAGCGCGAGCCCGATGATCAGCGGGCCGTTCACGACGACGGGCCCTTTAGCGGCTCGACAGCCGCGCCGGCCACCGCGGCCGCGCCGGCCACGGCGGCAGGGGCCGGCGTGAACCGCGCCGTGCCCAACGCCAGCACGAGCGCCGCCACGGCGGCCGCGACCCCGCCGAGCCACAGGAAGCTCACCCCGGGCACGAAGCGCACCCGCAGCACCACGTCGCCACGATTGGCCTCCGCAAGGTCGACCAGCAGGTCCTGCGCCACTCCGGCGGCGATGCCCGTGACCTGAAGTTCCTCGACGGGCTCACTCGAGGCCGGCGCATAGAGCGCCCGCAGTTCGGGTACGAGGAAGGCGCGACTCTGGCCCTTCACCGCCGCGCGCAGCGCCGCGATGCCCACGCCAACATTGCCCCGGTCGGCATTGGACACGCCCTGCAGCGACAGCGTCCACGCGGTGCCGAAGCGGTCGGTGACCCCGGTGCTCGTGCCTTCGGCGAGGACGACGTTTTGGCGCACCGCGAATCCCGATGCGGCAAGCGCCAGCGCCGCGACCAGCACGGCGCCGAGTCCCGCGTGCACGACGCGGCCGAGCAACGCGCGCGCCGGCGTACCCCAGGTCACGCCGACAACCAGCAGCAGCACGACGAGTGCCAGCCATCCGGCGCCGCGGCCGACGGCCGACGCCGCGAGCGCGTGCGCGCCGTCCCATCCTCCACCACGGCGCACGGTCAGCCCGGTCAGCGCAAGCGCGAACGCGGCAAAGGAGACTGCGAGCGTCACCCAGGTCGCCGTGCGCCGCGCCACGGCGACAGCCAGCGCCGTCACCCCCAGCCAGGCGAGCGCCGTGCCCGACTGCACCGGCGCCCAACGCCAGTCATCGGCCCAGTCGGCCACGCCGTAGCGGCGGCGCCAGTCGAGCAGCATCGCCATGGTGAGCAACGCCCATACCGCCAGCGTCCAGCCTCGCGCACGCGCGCGCCAGCCATCGTCGCCGCCAAGCACACCCATCACGGCAATGACGGCGGGCACCGACACGAGCGAGAGCGCCACGTAGGCCACCGGCATCTGCAACAGCACGATGGGGCGCATCCACTCGAGCGGCAGGCCCCGCCCGTCGTCCGGCGGAAACGGCAGGTGCAGGAACGGATTCGTGTCGAAGCAGGCCAAGGCCAGCACCGCGGCGAGCAGCAGGGCGAAGAGTGCGGCGACCCAGCGCCGCAGGCTGCCGTGCTTCGGCAGCGAGGCGACGGCAAGCGATGCCCCGGCGCCGAGCGCGGCCGCCCAGACGAGCAGCACGCCCGACGGCCCGGCCCAGACCGCGCCGATGCGATAGGGCAGCGGCGTCGCAGAGGCCGTCCAACTGGCGACGTAGCGCAGGCCGAGGTCGCCGCGGACGAGTGCGTAGCCAAGGCCGGCCGCCGAGAGCAGGCTGAAAAAAGTCGCGGCGTGCATGCCGCGTTCGCCGCTCACGCCGCAGTCCTCGCGCCCGGCCAGCGCGCCGACGAACGACAGCGCCGTTGCCCACGCCGCCAGCAGCAGCGCGAGCCCGAGGGCCAACTCGCCGAGGAGCGTCAGGCGGCGGGGCCCTTGAGCGCCGCGCGGCGCACGCGCGCCATCAACTGGTCGAGACCGCGCTCGGCCTGCTCGACCGCCTCGGCCGACATCGAGGACGAATTCCGGTCGAGGTCCCGCACCTGCTCGAGCATTTCATCGATGAGTGCGCGCAGCACGAAGTTGCTGCGGCGATGATCGACTTCGGCGGTCGCTGGAAGGGTATCGGTCATGGGCTTCGGTGAGGTGGAAACAAATCTCGTCACGGAGGGGCCGGGAATCCACGCCAGCGGTGTCAGGGGGTCGTCTGTCGGATCACGATGGTGGCCGCGCCGCCACCGATGCCGTCCCACGCGAGGTCCCGCCAACTCGCCTCGTGCCGGGCCGGATGGCGCCAGTCGTACAGCTCCTTCGCGGCCCCGACGCCGACCGTCACCAGGGAGGCGCGCTGGATGGCCACCGCGTACCTGGCGTCGCGTTGGAAGAGCGCGTACGCCGTACTCTGGACGACGGCCGACGCCGCGAAATGCAACATCTTGTCGCGACCCAGCCAGGCGTCGCCGGCGCGCGGGGCACGATGCGGCGCGCCGCCGGTCAGGACGAGAAACGCGATGGTGAACATGTCCTTCAGGGTACACGGGGCGCGCGATCCGGACAACCGTGTGCCGGCGCCTGGGCGTCGGTCATCGGCCGTCGACCGGAAAGCGGTACGGCGGCCGCAGCACTCCCCGGTCGGTGATGATGGCCGTGATCAGCGCCGCCGGCGTCACGTCGAACGCCGGATTGTGCACCGCCACGGTGCCTGGGGCGAGCTGCCGATCACCGAGGCGCCGCACCTCGTCGGCGTCGCGCGCCTCGATGGGAATGGAGGCGCCGTCGGCCGTGGCCGCGTCGATGGTGCTCGTGGGCGCCGCCACGTAGAACGGGAGGCCGTGATGCCGCGCCATGATGGCCAGGCCGTAGGTGCCAATCTTGTTCGCCACGTCACCATTGGCGGCAATGCGGTCGGCCCCCACGAGCACGAGGTCCACGCGCCCCGCGCGCATCAGGGACGCCGCCATGCTGTCGGTGCACACGGTCACCGGAACGCCCGCCTGCGCGAGCTCCCAGGCGGTGATGCGGCTTCCCTGCAGCAGCGGCCGCGTCTCGTCGGCGATCACCGAGACGCGCCGTCCGGCCGCCGCGGCCACGTAGACCGGCGCCAGCGCCGTGCCGATGCCCGCGGTGGCGAGCGCACCGGCGTTGCAGTGCGTGAGCACGCGCGCGGGGTCGGGCAGCAGCGCAGCGCCGTGCGCCCCGATGGCCGCGCACATCGCCGCGTCCTCGGCGAGCAGCCGTTCCGCTTCGGCCGCGAGCAATGCGAGCAGGCCGTCGCTCGGCGTCGGCGCGTCCACGATGGCGCGCATGCGCGCCATGGCCCACGGCAGGTTGACGGCGGTCGGGCGGGCAGCCGCCAGGCGGTCCATGGCTTCGTGCAGGGCCGCCGGCGTGACAGCCGACCGCTCGAGGCGCGCAAAGGATGCCACGAGGCCGAGGGCGGCCGCCACGCCGATGGCCGGCGCGCCGCGCACGGCCAGCGTGCGAATGGCGTCGTCCACGGCGTCGACCGTCGTCAGCTCCAGCTCGACCGCCGTGACCGGCAGGCGCCGCTGGTCGAGAATGAAGAGCCGGCGGGCGGCAGCATCCCAGCGCAGGGCGCGCGGCACGCGGGCAAGCAGGTCAGAGACGGGCACGACGGAAGTTACGGGTCGCACGCGGCGCGCACGACCCGTAACTTTCATCATCCTCCACGGACCGTGCCGATGACCTATGAGTTCCTGACCGTCGAGATGAGTGACCGCGTGGCGCAGGTCACGATCAATCGCCCCGACAAGCTGAACGCGCTCAACGCGCGCATCTTCGCGGAGCTCGACGAAGTGTTCACCGCGTTCGCGACCGACCGCCTGGTCGGCGCCGTCATCGTGACGGGGGCCGGGCGCTCGTTCGTGGCGGGCGCGGACATCGCCGAGCTGGCCGGGCTCCCCACGGAGCGGCTGCGCGAGCTGTCCGCGGCGGGCCAGGAAGTCTTCACGCGCATCGAGCGGCTGCCGAAGCCGGTGATCGCCGCGGTGAACGGCTTTGCACTGGGCGGCGGCTGCGAGCTCGCGCTGGCCTGCCATATCCGCGTGGCGTCGGAGCACGCGAAGTTCGGCCTGCCCGAGGTGAAGCTCGGCCTCATTCCGGGCTACGGCGGCACGCAGCGCCTGCCGCGGCTGGTGGGCAAGGGGCGCGCCATGCAGATGGTGCTCACCGGCGAGCAGATCGACGCCGCCGAGGCGTATCGCATTGGCCTGGTGAACGTGCTCGCCTCCGGGCCGACGCTCCGCGAGGTGGCGCACTCGGTGGCGCAGCAGGTGGTCAAGAACGGTCCCGTGGCGCTGGCGCACGCGATCGAGGCCATGAATGACGGCTTCGACCGGCCGCTCGACGATGCGCTCTTGCTCGAGGCCGGCCTGTTCGGGTCGCTCGGTGCGACGAAGGACATGGCCGAGGGAACGGCCGCGTTCCTCGCCAAGCGCGCGGCGCATTTCACGGGCGAATAGGGTGCACGCAGTGCCCGTGCCGGACCTGCCGCGCCCGGCACCGGATGCTGCGCCGTTTGCCGCGGACGAGCGCACGCGCGTGTCGGCGCTCAGCGTGCGCGACTTCCGCAACCTCGCGCGCGTGGACGCCACGCTCCCGCCCGAGGGCATTGCCATCGTCGGCGAGAATGGCCAGGGCAAGACGAGCCTGCTCGAGGCCATTGCGTACCTCGAGCAGCTGCGGTCGGCGCGGGGGGCGCGCGACCGGGACCTGGTGCGGTTCGACGCGCCCGCGTTCCACGTGAGCGCGACGGTGCACGGGCCGTCGGGTGAGGTGCGCCTTGCCGCGGGCGCGGACCGTGCCGGCCGCAAGAAGGCGTCGCGCGACGGCGTGGAGCTGCCGCGCCTCACCGACGCGCTCGGGGCGCTGCCGTCGGTGCTGCTCGCGCCACGCGACGTGACCATGGTGAGCGACGGGCCAGCGGAACGGCGGCGCTTTCTCGACATCACGCTGGCGCTGACGTCACCGCGCTACCTGCGCGCGCTACGCCACTACCGCGCGGCCCTCGAGCGGCGCAACGCGGCCCTGCGCGAGGCGGCCCGGCACCGGCGCGATGCCGCCGCGGCCGCGGTCTGGGAGCCCGCGCTGGCCGAGCACGGGGCCGTGCTGGTGGACGCGCGCCGCGCCTGGGTGGCGGACCACGCGGCGGAGTTCACCCGGCTCTGTCACGCCATCGGGGAGTCCGGGCGCGCGGCGATGCAGTATGCATGCACGGTCGCAGACGACGCGCGCGCCGACGCGCGCGACGCCGCGCCAGACGACGCGCGCGGCGGCGGAAGCGGCGCGACGAGCCGCGAGGCGTTGGGCGCGGCGCTGGCGCGCGGGCGCGAGCTCGACCTCCGGCGCGGCGCCACGCACGCCGGACCGCACCGTGACGACCTGGCCCTCACGCTCGACGGACGCGATCTGCGCATCGTCGGCTCTGCCGGGCAGCAGCGCACCGGCGCCATCGCCCTGCGGCTGCTCGAGGCCGCCACGCAGCGCGCGTGCCGCGCCACGCTGCCGCTGTTGTTGCTGGACGATCCCTTCGCCGAGCTCGACAACCGCCGCGCCGCCCGCGTGCTGGACCTGCTGCTCGAGGCGGGCGTGGGGCAGGTCGTGCTCTGCGTGCCACGGCGCGAGGAGATTCCGCCACGCTTCACGCGCCTCGCGCGCTACCGCATCGCCGACGGCACGCTGACGGAGGGGGAGTGAGCGGTCCGCGCCGCGGGCCGGCCAAGGTGGGCGAGGCACTCGCCGAGATGCTGCAGGGCACGGCGCTCGGCGCGCGCATCGCGCGTGCGGAGCTGCTGACGCAGTGGGACGCGGCGGTCGGGACACAGATCGCGGCAGTGACCATCGCGCGATCCATCGCGGAAAATGGCACGCTGGTGGTCGGCGTGAAGACGCCGGGCTGGCTTCACGAACTGGCGCTGATGGAGCGCTCCCTGATCGCGAAAGTGAACAAACAGGCCGGGCGCGACATCGTGAAGAAAATTCGATGGGAGCTGCAGCGCTAAGTCGTTGCCCTCAGTGATGTTGTGAACCAGCGCCCCTGTTGCTTTCCGGGGTGTTTCCTATTATAGTATTACGATTGTGGAGAATCGCCGCTCTTCGGCGTTTCTTTGGAGCTTCCCCAACTCCCCATCAGCTCGCGATATGGCGAAGACGAACGACGCGGCAGAGTCCCACTACGACGCTTCCGGCATTCAGGTCCTCAAGGGTCTCGAGGCGGTCCGCAAGCGTCCCGGCATGTACATCGGGTCCACGTCGGCCCGCGGCCTGCACCATCTCGTCTACGAGGTGGTGGACAACTCCATCGACGAGGCGCTGGCCGGCTTCTGCGACTACGTCCATGTCACCATCCACGCCGACAACTCCATCACGGTGGTGGACAACGGGCGCGGCATCCCGGTGGACCTGCACCCCACGGAGAAGCTGCCGGGCGTGGAGTTGGCGCTGACGGTGCTGCACGCGGGCGGCAAGTTCGACAAGAACAGCTACAAGGTGTCGGGCGGCCTGCACGGCGTGGGCGTGTCGGTGGTGAACGCGCTGTCGGAGAGCCTGAAGGTCTGGGTGAAGCGCGACGGCAAAGAGCACTACATGGACTTCGTCCGTGGCGACACGACCACCCAGCTCAAGATGCTGGGCACGGTGAAGGCCAAGGACTCGGGCACCAAGGTCTGGTTCAAGCCCGACCACGAGATCTTCACGGAACTCAGCTACGACTACGCGACGCTGGCGTCGCGGCTGCGCGAGCTCTCGTTCCTGAACAAGGGCGTGCAGATCACGCTGAAGGACGAGCGCGCGGAGCAGGAGAAGGAGGAGACGTTCCACGCGAAGGGCGGCCTGCGCGAGTTCGTGCAGTTCCTCAACCAGTCGCGCAAGGCGCTGCACAACGACATCCTCTACGCGGACGCCGAGAAGGACGGCGTCGTCATCGAGATCGCCATGCAGTACAACGATGGCTACAACGAGACGATGTTCACCTTCGTCAACAACATCAACACGCACGAAGGCGGCACGCACCTCACCGGCTTCAAGTCGGCCCTCACGTCGGTGATCAACAAGCACCTCGACAAGTCGAGCGTCGCCAAGAAGGACAAGGAGACGCGCCTGAGCGGCGACGACGTGCGCGAGGGGCTCACGGCGGTGCTCAGCATCAAGGTGAAGGAGCCGCAGTTCGAGGGGCAGACGAAGACGAAGCTGGGCAACTCCGAGGTGGAGACGGCGGTCAAGACGTTCGTGAACGAATGGCTGGCCGAGTACCTCGAGGAGCATCCC
>JBBQZD010000025.1:0-18656 GCA_038208045.1 Gemmatimonadales bacterium
GGGCACAGCCGCCGCGAGCAGCATTGGTGCGGGAGCGGTCACCCCCTGGCTCGTGCGCGGGGCGGTGAACCCGTCTGCGCGAATACTGGAGGGCCAACCGACGGCGCGCGAAGCGAAGCGCAGCGCGCTCGAGTGGCCCGAGAATTTCGCGCGGATGGGTTCACCGCCCCGCGCCGCGCGCACGACCAGCGGCGGCGCAGCGGCGGCGCAGCGGCGGCGCAGCGGCGGCGCAGCGGCCGACCAAGCCTAGTCGTCCGACTCCACGCACTCGCAGATGTAATGCTCGATGCACAACTGGAGCTCCTGCGCACGGTCCGTGCGGTCCGTCGGCACCGTGATGCAGTGGTCCACGAAGACGGCGAGCGGGCCGCCGCCCTTGGCGCTGAGGGCCAGTGTGGCGACGCCCATGGCCTTCGCGGCCTCGGCGGCGCGCAGCAGGTTCGGCGAGTTGCCGCTGGTGGTGTGGATCACCAGCAGGTCGCCGGGCTTGCACAGCGCCTCCACCTGGCGCGCGAAGATGGCCTCGAAGCCGTAGTCGTTGCCGGCCGCGGTGAGCAGGGACGAGTCGGTGGTGAGCGCGACGGCCGCGTAGGCGCGGCGTTCCTTCCGGTAGCGCACCACGTACTCAGTGGCGATGTGCTGCGCGTCGGCCGCACTGCCGCCATTGCCGCAGAAGAACAGCGTGCCGCCGCCCTTGAGCGTGCCGCGCACCATCTGCACGGCGCGTTCGATGTCGGCGTCGAGCGCGTCGGCGGTGCTGCTGGCGAGTGCGGCGAGTTCCCGAAGATGATTCATCTGGAGGTGGGTCTCGATGAGGTGTGCCGTATCGTACGGCGAACGGCGTGCGGCCTGACACTCATCTCGTCAATGGATCTGCACCGGCGGACGTCGTCGCGCCCTACTCCTCTGCCGGGGTGATTGCCGCAATCTTGCCGGCCACCAGCAACTGCGCCGTGATCGTCGTCAGGAGGTCTCTGTAGGCGAACGGTTTGGCAATGAACCCGTCGCATCCGGCGGCGCGTATCCGTTCTTCGTCGCGCGGTGTCGCCAGGTTCGTGAGGGCGACAATTGGAATGTCTCGGGTCGCGTCGCCTCGCTTGAGCTCTGCGGCGGCCTCGAGTCCACCCATTCCGGGCAGCAGGATGTCCAGCAGGATCAGATCCGGTGCGTTCGCGCGCGCCGAGATGAGTCCGGCTTCCGCATCCACCGCGGAGAACACCGTGTGCCCGACAGACTGCAGCAGAAATGTCGCCAGCCGCGTGTCGGTGGGGTTGTCTTCGATCAGGAGGATTCGTGCCATGTCAGGAGAGAGGCCGCCGAGTAGACATGGCGCACCGCGCGTCGGCATACGCGTCAGCGGCTGATACAGCGGGACGGTGCCTTCTGGGCACAAACTCCCGCCCTCTTGGTTCTGGTGAGTATAGCACGGGGGATCGTCCGTCGTGAGACACGGTCTAGCCCTTCCCTTCCCCGGCGAGCTGCGCGATGTGGGCCATGCTCCGCTCCGCCAGCGCCACCAGGCGTTCCGGAGCCTCCGACGCCGCCTCGAACGCGTACGTGACGCAGGCGTCGGCCGCGAGCAGGTCGAGCGCGGTGCGACGGTCCTTCGGCGGTGCGGCCAGCACGGCGGCCATCAGCACTTCACTGGCGGCGACGAGCGCCTCGGGGAGCGGCAGCGCCGCCCACTCGGGGTGTGCGTCCACCAATGCGCCGATGCGCGCGCGCAGGGCCGGCGGCGCCTCTTCCCTGCGGGCGTCGAGCCAGGCGCGCAGTCCCGTCGGGCCGGCGCGGTGAATCACCGGGCGCCCACCCGCGCCGCGCCGGGCGTCATGCCGGGCGCCACGCCGGGCGCCACGCCGGGCGCCACGCCGGGCGTCACGCCGGGCGTCACGCGAGCGCCTTCTCGACGACCGCGCGTGCGCCGTCCAAGGCCGACGTGAGCGCGGCCTCGTCGGCGAGCCCCGCCTGCGCCATGTGCGGCTTGCCGCCGCCACGCCCGCCGGCGAGCGCCGCGATGTCCTTCACCAGCGCGCCGGCGTTCACGTTGCGCGCGCGCAGGGCGTCGCCCACGACGACGAGCAGGGTGCCCTTGCCGTCGGTGACCGCGCCCAGCACCGCGACGCCGTCGGGCATGTGCTCGCGCACCGCGTCGCCGATGGCCTTGAGCGCGTCCACGTCGGCGGCGTCCGCCATGGCAATGGCCACGCGCGCGCCGCCGACGGACTCGGCCGCGCCGACGATGGCCTGCACCGCATTGCCGCCCCCGCCGCCCTTGAGCGCCTCCTCGAGCTTCTTCTCGGTCGCCTTCTTCTCGACGAGCAGCGCGTCGAGCCGGCGCGTGATGGCGTCGAGGCCCGCGGCGTGCACGTTCACCTTGAGCTTGTCAGCCACGGCGTCGAGCGCGCGCTCCCGCTCGCGCAGGGCCTCGACGGCCTTGGGCCCCGTGAGCGCCACGATGCGACGCACGCCGGCCGCCACACCTTGCTCAGAGGTAATCCGCATCAGGCCGATGTGTCCCGTGTTGCGCACGTGCGTGCCACCGCAGAGTTCGGTGCTGAGCCCCGCGATCTCCACCACGCGCACGACGTCGCCGTACTTCTCGCCGAACAGGGCCATGGCCCCAGCCGCCACCGCGTCGGCGTACGGCTTCTCCGTCGTGCGCACGTCCACGTTGGTCCAGATGCCGTGGTTCACCATCCGCTCGATCTCCTCGAGCTGGTCGGGCCGGATGGGGCCGTGATGCGTGAAGTCGAAGCGCAGGCGGTCGGGCTCGACCACCGAGCCGGCCTGGTGCACGTGCTCGCCGAGCACCGCGCGCAGGGCCGCGTGCAGCAGGTGCGTGGCCGTGTGATTGCGCTCGATGTCGCGGCGCCGCGCACCCGGCACGCGCGCGGTGGCGGGGCCAAAGGCAATCTCGCCCTGTGCCGTGCCAATGGCCGCGATGCGGCCGTCCACCTTCTTCACGTCGTCAACGGTCACCGTCCATCCGTTGCCCGAAATCTCGCCGTGGTCGCTCACCTGCCCGCCCGACTCGGCGTAGAACGGCGACTCGCGCAGCATCACGGCCACCCGTCCCTCGGGGAGATGGCGCACGGCCGCGACGATGGTCTCGACCTCGGTGACGTCGTAGCCGACGAAGCGCCCGTGCGCGTCGTCGCCGGGGGCGCGCGTCCACTTCGCCGCGTCGCCAAAGTCGTCGGTGACCACCGCGATGTTGCGGCTCTTGCGCTCCACCTGCGACTGCGTGCGCTGCGCGCCGAGCGCCTGCTCGAACCCGGCGATGTCCACCCGGTAACCGCGCTCGCGCGCCATCAGGTCGGTGAGGTCGAGCGGAAAACCGAAGGTGTCGTACAGCCGGAACGCATCGTCGCCGCTGATGGTCCCGCGCAGTTGGGTGGAGCCCTGCGTGGAGCCGAGCGGGGCCAGCGCCTCGAAGCGCTCGAGGCCGCCGCCGATGGTCGCCAAGAAGCGCTCCTCCTCGGCGCGCGTCGTCTCGAGCAGGTGCTTGCGGCGCGTCGTCAGTTCGGGGTAGACGTCGTGCATCATCGCGATGACCTTGTCCACGACGTGCACGAGCGTCGGCTCGCGGCGGCCGAGCAGCCAGGCGTGGCGCACGGCGCGTCGCAGGATGCGGCGCAGCACGTAGCCGCGCCCCTCGTTGCTCGGAAAGACGCCGTCGGCCAGCAGGAAGGCCACCGCGCGCGCGTGGTCGGCGATGACGCGGAACGAGGCCGGGTCAATGGTCTTGCCGAACTTGTCGGTGGCACTGCCGACGCCCTGCCCCGGCCGGTACGGATACTTGATGCCGACGACCTCCTCGACGCGCTCGATGAGCGGCAGGAAGAGAGGGGTGTGATAGTTGTTGGTGACGCCGCTCAGCACGGCGGCGATGCGCTCGAGCCCCGCGCCCGTGTCCACGCTCGGCTTGGGCAGCGGCACCATGGTGCCGTCGGCCTGCCGGTCGAACTGCATGAAGACGAGGTTCCAGATCTCGAGGAAGCGGCCCGCCTCGGCGCCTTCCACGAAGGCGTCGAGCGAGTAGTCCGTGAGGTCGGTGCGCGTCCACTCGCCCTCGGCGTCCTTCGGGAAGGCCCAGTCCTTGGTGAGGTGCGCGAGATCGACGTAGATCTCGGTGCACGGCCCGCAGGGACCCGTGTCGGCCATCTGCCAGAAATTGTCGGCGGCGCCGAGGCCGTAGATGCGCGCGTCAGACAGGCCCGTGACTTCCTTCCAGAGCGCGCGCGCCTCGTCGTCCTCGTGGAACACGGTGACGCGAATGTGCTCCTTGGGAATCTTCAGCGTCTCGGTGACGAACTCCCATCCGAACTTGATGGCGTCGCGCTTGAAGTAGTCGCCGAACGAGAAGTTGCCGAGCATCTCGAAGAAGGTGTGGTGGCGCGCGGTGTGGCCCACCTGCTCGAGGTCGTTGTGCTTGCCGCCGGCGCGCACACACTTCTGCGCCGTGGTGGCGCGGCGCTTGCCCTCGGGGGGGTCTTCCATGCCGAGGAAGACCTTCTTGAACTGCACCATCCCGGCGTTGGTGAACAGCAGGGTGGGATCGTCGCCCGGCACGAGCGTCGAGGAGGGGCGGACGACGTGCCCGTGCTGCGCGAAGTACTCGAGGAAGGCTTTGCGGATGTCGGCGGCGTGCATGCGCGTAATCTATCGAGGTCGGAGGGCGGAGGGCAGACGGCGGAGGGCGGAGGGCGGAGGGCGGAGGACTTCGGCGACGGCGCGCCGTATCGGGCGCCTCCCGACGCTGCGCTTCCGCACCGCGGCCCATAGCTTTCTTCTTCATGTCCTCCTCCCGTCCGATCATCCGGTGGCTCGACGCCACCGTGGTTGCCGTGGCGCTGGCCGTCGTCGTGGGGGGCATTACGCGACTCACGCACAGCGGGCTGTCCATCACCACATGGAATCCCGTCTCCGGCGCCCTGCCGCCCCTGACCGACGTCGACTGGGCCACGGCCTTCGCCGGCTACCTGCAGATTCCCGAGGCGCAGACCGTCCACAAGGGCATCACCCTCGGCGGGTTCAAGGCGCTGTACTGGTGGGAATGGACCCACCGGCTGATCGCGCGTGGGGTCGGCCTGGTGATTGCCCTGCCGTACTTCTGGTTCCTCGTGCGCGGTCGGCTGCCTGCGCGGCACCGCGTGACTCTGGGCGCGCTGCCCCTGCTCGTCGCGGCACAGGGAGCGCTTGGTTGGTTCATGGTGAGCTCGGGGCTGAGCGAGCGCACAGATGTGAGCCAGTATCGCCTGGTCGCGCACCTGGGGCTGGCGCTCGTGATTCTCGTGAGCGCGCTGTGGATTGCGGCATCACTGCGCGCCGAGCGCGACGGCGTGTCGGCGGCGGCGGCGAGCGGATGGTCGCGACTGACGATGGGCTTTGCCGCGTGGACCTTTGGCGTGGTGCTCACCGGCGGTTTCGTGGCCGGTCTGGACGGCGGCTTCATGTACAACACGTTCCCGCTGATGGGCGGCCAAGTGGTGCCACCGGGCTACTGGCTGCAGCCGGGATTTTTGGCGAACGCGTTCGAGAATCCCGCGGCCGCGCAGTTCCATCATCGCGTGGTCGCGGTGCTGACCGTGCTCTTCGCGTATGCGCTGTGGGTGGCTGCCCGCCGGCGCCCGCTCGCGCCGTCAATCGTTCGGGCACAGGGGTGGGTGGCGGTGATTGCGACGCTGCAGGTGGCGCTTGGCATCGTGACGCTGCTGCTTGGCACGCCGGTGGTGGCGGCCGTGCTGCACCAGGCGGTGGCGGTGGTCCTGCTGGGTGCGGTGGTGCTGGCGGCGCACGCGGCGCGGTTGGCGCGCGCGTAGGCGGGAGGCGCGCTACGTCGTGCGGGCGACGGCGCGACGCGCCACCGCTCCGGTCGCGCCCTATCCCTCGGTGGCGCCCTCGGCGGCACGCTCGGCGGCACGCTCGGCGGCACGCTCGGCGAGCAGCAAGCGGACGACCGCGGCGACGTCGTCGCCGGAGTAGCCGCGGCGCGAGAGAAAGCCGAAGAGCCGGCGCTTGGCGGCGTCGGCATCGAGGTCGCGGAGCGTCGCGAACTTCTTGCGCGCCGTCGCCTCGAGCAGGGCCCGCTCGTCCACGGACTCCTCGTCCATGACGTCGGCGATGGCCGCGTCGGCCATCTCGCGCGGCACGCCGCGGCGCGACAGCTCCTGCTGCAGCCGGCGGCGCGACATGCCCTTGGAGAGGGCCTTGGACCGGGCAAAGGCGCGCGAGAACTGCGAATCGTCGAGCGCGCCGAGCTCGGTGAGCCGGGCCACGGCATCGGCGACGTCGGCCCGTTCGAAGCCGCGCTGCAGGAGCCAGCGCTCAAGCTCGTGCGCACTGCGCGCGCGGCGGCCCAGGGCGGCCGCGGCCCGGTCGAAGGCATCGAGCTTGCGCGCCGCGAGGAGCAAGCGGTCGCCCATGGCTTCGTCCACGACGGCGCCGACAGCAAGCTTGGCGTCGTGAATGAACGAGGCGTTCACGGTGGCGACGCTTTTGCCGTCCAGATGGACGGCGTAGCGCCCCGGCTTGCGCGGGTGTTCGCGCAGCGCGGTGATGGTGCCGGAGACGAACCGCGGCGCGGGAGCGTCGGGGTCGTCGCGGATGGGAGCGTCGGGGGCGAACTGTGGCTTCGTGCGGGAGAACATGGGTCCTTTTTCGTATGGCTTGCGGCGTGGAGCGTGGAACTGGTACTACTGCCGCTGTGCGGTGTGCGCTGTGCGGTGTGCGGTGTGCGCTGAGCGCTATGCGCTATGCGCTATGCGCTGTGCGCTGTGCGCTGTGCGCTATGTGCTGTGCGTGTTGGGTGTTGCGTGTTGCGCTCGGCACCAAGCGTTGAACGCGTGGGAGAAATTGAGCACCGGGGGGCCACCCGGGTGCAGATCAGGGATTCCGGGCCCGGACCGTACACCAAGATCGACCCCCCGGCACACACACTCACGGGGCAAGAGGCGGCGTCAATCTTCGGCCGCTTCCTCCGCCGCCGGGGCCAACCCGATGCCGAGCAGGTCCTTGACCTTCTGCTCAACCTCGGCGAAGACCGCCGGATTGTCCCGCAGGAACATCTTGGCGTTCTCACGTCCCTGCCCGATGCGCTGGCCATTGTAGCTGTACCAGGCGCCGGACTTCTCGATGATGCCGGCTTCGGAGCCGATGTCCACGAGGAGCGACGTGACCGAGATGCCCTCGGCGTACATGATGTCGAACTCCGCCTGCTTGAACGGCGGGGCGACCTTGTTCTTGACGACCTTCACGCGCACGTGCGAACCGATGACGTCTTCCTTTTCCTTCACGGGACCGATGCGGCGGATGTCGAGGCGCAGCGAGGCGTAGAACTTGAGGGCCTTGCCGCCCGTCGTCGTCTCGGGGCTGCCGAACATCACCCCGATCTTTTCGCGCAACTGGTTGATGAAGACCACGGAGGTCTTGGAGCGGGCAATGGCGCCGGTGAGCTTGCGCAGCGCCTGGCTCATGAGCCGCGCCTGCAGGCCGACGTGCGAATCGCCCATGTCGCCTTCGATCTCGGCCTTGGGAACGAGCGCGGCGACCGAGTCGACGACGACGATGTCCACGGCGCCAGAGCGGACGAGAATCTCGCAGATCTCGAGCGCCTGCTCGCCGGTGTCGGGCTGCGAGATGAGGAGCTTGTCGACGTCCACGCCGAGCTTCTTGGCGTACTCGAGGTCGAGCGCGTGCTCGGCGTCAATGAAGGCCGCGGTGCCGCCCGTCTTCTGCGCATTGGCGATGACGTGCAGGCAGAGCGTGGTCTTGCCCGACGACTCCGGCCCGTAGATCTCGGTGACCCGGCCGCGCGGGATGCCGCCGACGCCGATGGCCGCGTCGAGATTGATGGCGCCGGTCGAAATGGACTCGACGCGCACGATCGCACGGTCGGCGCCCATCTTCATGATGGCCCCCTTGCCGTACGACTTCTCGATCTGCGCGATTGCCAGACCGAGCGCCTTCTTCTTTTCGTCCTGCTGCGCGGCGGTGGTTGCCATCAACTCCTCGACGGTACTGGGGCCAGCGGCCCGTGGAAGAAACTTAGCCCGTGAAACCGGTGGGGCTATCCCCGAAAAGAAAGCGAAAGTATCACACCGAACAAACTACGAAGCGCGCAGGGATTTACAAGGGGTGCCTGGCCGAGACAAATGGCTATCGTGTTTGCACACAACGACTTATCAACAGACTTGGCAAACCATTGTCACTGTGAGCCTTAGACCGTTTCCTGCGCACGGAGCGGTACATTCGTGATGCGGCGCGGACGGGTTAATGTCAGTAATTGTTACAGCGAAAATGCCCCCGGAACGTGCCGGACGAAAACTCGTCGATCCCGAAGCAGCACCCCGATCACGTCAAACCGGTACTCCGTGGTCGCGGTTCCCTCGTGTTTCGCCAGCCACTCGCGCGCGCTGCGAATGAGCGAGCGCTTCTTCTGCGCGTGCACCGCCTCGACGGGGTCGCCGAACTCCATTGCGGCGCGCGTCTTCACTTCCACGAACGCGACGAGCTCGCGCGGCGGTTCGCCGGGCGCGGCACGGTGCGCGACGATGAGGTCGATGTCGCGGTGCCCGCTGCGCCAGCGGCGCGCGAGCACGGTGTAGCCCTGGCGTGCGAGCCAGCGCTCGGCGATGCGCTCGCCGAGTTCCCCGAAGGCATTCGTGGACTTGGTCATGCGGCGATGGTAGCACGGCCGCGTGGGGCGTGTGTCACCGCTTTCGCGCGGAGCGCGGCGAAACTACGCGCGCCCGGCATCTGCGGTGTGCGGCATTGCGGTGCGCGACGCGCAGGACAGCAAGCAAGACGGCGGACAACCGAAAGGTCATCCGCCGCGTGCCGTCACTCGTTGAAGTCCCCGCAGATCCGCGCCACGTCCTCGAGCCCCATCAGCACGTCGCGCGGCTTCGACCCGTCGGGCGGTCCGAGCACCCCCGCCAGATGCAGCTGGTCAATGATGCGCGCCGCACGGCCGTAGCCGATCTTCAACCGCCGCTGCAGCAGCGACGTCGAGCCCCCCTGGTTCTGCACGCAGACCTCGGCCGCCTCGCGGAAGAGCTTGTCGCGGTCGCCTTCCTCGGACTCGCCCTCCGCCCCGCCGTGCGACTCGAGCGCCTCGAGCTGGCGCACCCGCTCGATGATGTCCTGCTCGTGGATGCTCGCATCGGTCATCATGAGCCCCTGCGCCTCCATGGCCGCCTTGCGCGCCTCGCGGCGGTCGGCGTACCAGTGCATCAGGTGCTCGGTGTCCTCGTTGCTCAGGAAGGCCCCCTGCAACCGCGACAGGTCGCTCTTGCCCGGCGGCAGGAAGAGCATGTCGCCGTTGCCCAGCAGCGACTCGGCTCCCATGCCGTCAATGATCGTGCGGCTGTCAATCTGCGACGCCACGCGGAAGGCGATGCGGCTGGGGAAGTTGGCCTTGATGAGGCCCGTGATGACGTTCACCGACGGGCGCTGCGTCGCGAGAATCAGGTGGATGCCGATGGCGCGCGCCTTCTGCGCGAGCATCGCCAACGGCGTCTCGACCTCGGCGGCGCAGGTCATCATCAGGTCGGCGAGCTCGTCAATGACCACCACGATGTACGGGAGCACGTTGCCCTTGTACTCGCGGTCCTCGAAGGCGACGTTCGGGTCCTTGGCCTTCACCAGCGCGTGCCCGTCGCGGACCTTCTGGTTGAAATCCTGGATGTTGCGCGCGCCGTTGGCCGCGAGCAGCTGGTAGCGCTCCTGCATTTCCATCACGGCCCACTTGAGCAGCGCGGCCGCGTCGCGGTTGTCGGTGACGACCTTGTGGCGCAGGTGCGGCAGCACGTTGTAGACGCTGAGCTCGACCATCTTGGGGTCGACCATCAGGAAGCGCAGCGTCTTGGGCGTGTGCCGGTAGATGAGCGACGTGATGATGGTGTTGACACAGACCGACTTGCCCGAGCCCGTGGCGCCGGCAATGAGCAGGTGCGGCATCTTGGCGAGGTCGGCCACGACGGCGCGCCCCTCGAGGTCCTTGCCCAGCGCGATGGGGAGCGCGAGCGGCTTGTGCGTGTAGTCGCGGCTCTCGAGCAGTTCGCGGAAGAACACCATCTCGGGCGACGGATTGGGAACTTCCACGCCGACGGCGCCCTTGCCGGGAATGGGGGCGACGACGCGAATGGACGGCGCGCGCATGGCGAGCGCGAGGTCGTTGGCGAGGTTCGCGAATTGGCGCACCTTTACGCCGGGGGCGGGCTCGATCTCGAACTGGGTGACCGTGGGCCCGGTGGTGCGGCCCACGAGTTCGCCGTCCACGCGGAAGGTGCGCAGCGCGTCCATGAGCTTGAGCCCGGCGGCGTCGAGCAAGGCGCGATTGGCGTCGAGGTTGCGCACCGGCGGCGGGGTGAGCAGGTCGGGAGACGGCAGCTCCTCGGCCAGCGGGTCCACGAGCTCGCTGGCGTCGATTTCGTCGGCGACGGATTCCTCGCGCGTCTTCTTCTTCACGCCCTTCGCGGGCTTGCCGCGGGCGCCCTCGGCTGACGCGGCGGCGAAGGCGAGGTCGAGCGCGGGCATCTCGGCCGCGTCGGGCTCGAGCCGCTCGGCAGTGGTGAGCGTGGCGTCGGAGGCCTTGTCGGCCTTCGGGCCAGCGGCCGAGCCGAGCACGGCGCGGATCGGGTTCCAGTTGAGGGCGACGGCAGAGAGCGCGCTGAGCGCCACCGCGACGGTGACCCAGGCGCCGCCGTTGCCGATGGCCTTCACCAGGTAGAAGGCGGCGAAGCCGCCCCAGAGGCCGGCGAGGGGATCCACCTCGGCCGCGGCGAGCGCGCCACGCGCGAGCGCGGCGACGACCGGCACGAGCACCGCGAGCCCGATGGTGAAGGCGAGCCAGCGGCGATCGTCGCTTTCGCGAATGCGGCCGAGCAGGCGCAGGGCGTGCACGGCGGGGATGAGCGGGACGATGACAGCCGACAGCGCGCCGACGAGCGTGAGCACCGACCAGCGCAGGCAGGCGCCGACGGGGCCAAAGACCGAGCCGCCGTCGAGGCATGAGCCCGAGGAGTATGCGGGCTGGGCGACGAGGGAACCGGCAATGAAGACCGCGCCCAGCAGCAGGACAATGCCGCCGATCTCGCGCTTGAGGTGCTCGCGGCGCGCGGCCTTGGCGATCACGGCCGGGTCGGGAGCATCGGGCTCGGCCTTCGGCTTGCGACGCCTCGACGACACGGTGACGGGCGGCTCGTAGTCGGGATCGGAGGAATCGTCCAACGGCGCTCTCGGTGCGCGGCGGCGCGGGTTGGGCGCGACGTCGAGGTCATCGAGCGACGAATCGTCCGGCCCGCCAGCGCGGGACAACCTGGACCGCGTCGCGCGCAGCGCAGGCGTCGAGGTCGGCGCCGAGCCCGAGGTCCCGGAGTGTTCGTCCGTGCTGAGCGTCGCGGAAGAGCCGCGCGAAGTCTTCGCCATAAGCCTCGTCGAGGCACGCACTCGCGCGCGCGCCGTCATTCATCGTGAGCGCGCCGCTGACGGTCACCTGGAGCGCACGCACAAGGCGCCCCGCACAGGCGGCATCCTCGAGCGCGAAGCCCCCTTCGCGGCCGGAACAGACGACGGCAATGGACGCGCCGGCCTGGAGCACGCGCTCCAGCGCCGTCACGACCGCCGAGAGATTGACGTACGAGGCGAGGAGCAGGTCACGGGTCGTGTGCGCGCTGGGAAGGGGAAGGGGCAGGGCTTGGGAAGGGGATGGGGACGGGGGGGGCGCGCTCGCCTGCCCCGCCGCACGCGCCAGGGCGGGCGCCACGGCGAGCGCGACGGCGAGCGCTACGGCCTGCGTGCCGTTGGTGGTGGTCCAGATGATGTCCTTGCCCTGCACCGCGGCGCGGGTGAACTCGAGGGGGGAGTTGCCGAGGTCGAAGCCGTCGGGCTTCACGGCGTCGCGCTCACCGGCGAGGAGTGCCGAGGGGTGGGCGCGGCGTGCGGCGCGCGCCTCATCAACCGTCGCGCACGGCACGATGCCGAGCGCCCCGTGGGCCAGCGCGTACGCGGCGCTGCTGGTGAAGCGCAGGACGTCGACGATGACGACGACGTCGGCGTGCGGGGGTTCGGGGGCGAGCAGGACGGTCAGGTCGGGCATGCGGGGGACTGGGGCACGTGGTCAACCGCGGCGTGGCGGGTGCGCTGCTTCACCGCGGAGGCCGCCACGGTGCACGCCGTCAGTCGAACAGGTCCTTCCCTTCCACCTCGAGGAACCTGGTGTGCACGTCGCCCTTCTCGAAGTGCGGGTGCGACATGACCTTGCTGAGGAACGGAATGGTGGTGGTGACGCCCTGCACGATGAAGGTGTCGAGCGCGAGGCGCATCTTGGCGAGGGCTTCCTCGCGATCGACCCCGTGCACGATGACCTTGGCGATCATGGAATCGTAGAACGGCGGCACGGTGTAGCCCGCATAGGCGTGCGTGTCGACGCGCACGCCGTTGCCGCCGGGCAGGTGGAAGACCTCGATCTTGCCCGGCGACGGCTGGAAGTTGTGGAACGGATCCTCGGCGTTGACGCGGCACTCGATGACGTGACCGCGCAGGAGCGGCGTTTCCTTGGCGCGCATCGGCTCGCCGGCCGCGACGCGGATCTGCTCCTTCACGAGGTCGACGCCGGTGAGCATCTCGGTGACGGGATGCTCCACCTGGATGCGGGTGTTCATCTCCATGAAGTAGAACGAGCCGTCGGTGTCGAGCAGCATCTCGATGGTGCCGGCGCCGACGTAGTTGATGGCCTTGGCGCCGCGCACGGCGGCCTCGCCCATGCGCTCGCGCAGGGCCGGCGTCATGGCCGGCGACGGCGCCTCCTCGATGAGCTTCTGGTGGCGCCGCTGCACGGAGCAGTCGCGCTCGCCGAGGTGGATGACGTTGCCGTGCGTGTCGCCGAGGATCTGGAACTCGATGTGGCGGGGGCGCAGCAGATATTTCTCGACGTAGACGTCGCCGTTGCCAAAGGCCGAGAGCGCCTCGGAGCGCGCCATCTGGAACGCGCGCGGGAATTCCTCGGCGTCGTTGGCCACACGCATGCCCTTGCCGCCACCGCCGGCGGCGGCCTTGATGATTACCGGGAAGCCCGCGGCCTTGGCGAACTCGAGGGCCTCGGCGACATCCTCCACGGGGCCCGGGGTGCCGGGCACCACGGGCACGCCGATCTCGATCATCTTGGCGCGCGCGGCGGCCTTGTCGCCCATCATCCGGATCTGGTCGGGCGTCGGACCGATGAAGGTGATGCCGCTGGCGGCGCAGGTCTCGGCGAACTCGGCGTTCTCGGCGAGAAAGCCGTAGCCCGGGTGAATGGCGTCGGCGCCAGCGATCTCGGCGGCGGCGATGAGGCGCGGGATCCGCAGGTAGCTCTCACGCGCGGGCGCGGGGCCGATGCAGACGTCGTCATCGGCAAAGCGCACGTGCAGCGACTCGCGGTCGGCCTCGCTGTAGACGGCGACCGTCTGGATGCCGAGTTCGCGGCACGCGCGGATGACGCGCAGGGCGATTTCGCCGCGGTTTGCGATCAGGACTTTTTTGAACAATGGACGGTAGACGGTAGACGGTAGACGGTAGACGGTAGATGGTAGATGGTAGTGGAACGGCGAGCGGTCACGGCAGGAGTTCCACCGTCTACCGTCCACCGTCTACCGTCTACCGTCTACTGCGTAAACGCATCCCAGCTCGTGTCGCTGCTGCCGGCGATGCCCTGCACCTTCAGGGCGAACTCGCTCGGGTTGGTCGAGTAGAAGAGCGCGTTCTCGTACGAGATGACGCCCTTGGAGTACCAGGACATCAGGGACTGGTCGAAGCTCTGCATCCCGTACTGCGTCGTGCCGTCCTTGATGAGCTCCGGGATGTTGAGCGACTTGGTCATGTCGCGAATGTTGTCCTGCACGGCCGCGGTGTTCACGAGGATCTCGCAGGCCGGCACGCGGCCCGGGCGGTCGGCGCGCGGCACGAGGCGCAGCGAGACGACGGCGTTGAGCGCGTTGGAGAGCGAGAACCGGACGTCGGCCTGCTGGTGCGGCGGATAGAACGACAGCACGCGGTTGATGGTCTGCGTGGCGTCGGTGGTGTGCAGCGTGCTGAAGACCATGTGCCCCGTGTCGGCGGCCTTGAGCGCGATCTCGAGCGTCTCGAGGTCGCGGATTTCGCCGATGAGGATGATGTCGGGGTCCTGCCGCAGCACGCGGCGCAGGGCGGTGCCGAACGAGCCCGTGTCGAGCCCCACCTCGCGCTGGTTGATGTTGCAGCTGATGTCGCGGTGCAGGAACTCGATGGGGTCTTCGATGGTGATGATGTTCGCGCGCCGGTTCTCGTTGACGTACTGGATCATGGACGCGAGCGCGGTGGACTTGCCCGAGCCGGTGATGCCGGTGACGAGCACGAGGCCGCGGGGCTTCATCGCGATCTCCTCCAGCACGGGCGGGAGGTTGAGGTCGCGGATGGACGATGCCTGGAAGGCGATGGCGCGAAAGACGAACGCGATGGTGCCGCGCTGCTGGTACATGTTCACGCGAAAGCGCCCGATGCCCGGCACGCCGATGGCGAAGTCGGCTTCCTTGTCGGCGTCGAACTCGCGCTTCTGCTTGGGCGGGCAGATCTGCTCGCCGATGGACTTGAGGTCCTCGGGCCGGAGCGGCGGCAGCTCGAGCGGGGCGAGCTCGCCGTTGAGCCGCGTCATCGGCGGGCGCCCAACCTTGAGATGCAGGTCCGAGGCGCCCTGCTGCACGGCCTGCTGCAGCACGACCTTGTAGTTGTACGGCGGTGCCGGCGCGCTGGCGCCGCTCGGCACCGGCGTCGCGCCGGGCGCCTGGGGACCCGTGGGATCAGCCATTGGGGTCGATGCGGAAGAGGGGCTGGCCGTACTCCACCGGGTGCGCGTCGGTGACGCAGACCTCGCGGACCGTGCCGCTCACCTCGCACTCGATCTCGTTCATGATCTTCATGGCCTCGATGATGCAGAGCACCTGCCCCTTGGTGACCGTCGCGCCGACCGTCACGTAGGGCTTGGACCCGGGCTCCGCCGAGGCGTAGTAGGTGCCGACCATCGGCGACTTGACCTCGAGCAGGGCGCTGACCTCGGCCTTCGGCGCGGGCGCGGCCACTGGCGCGGCCACCGGCACCGCGTGCACGGGGGCGTGCGCCTCGGCGGCCGGCGCCTGCTGGTACATCGGCGGCGCCAGGTGCATGGTACCCCGGCCCACCGGCGTCTTGCTGATGCGGATCTTCATCCCCTTGTCGGAGGAGATCTCGATCGAGTCCACGCTCGACTCGTCGAGCATGTCCACGAGCTTCCGTACGTATCTGAGGTCGATCATCGGGTGGTCGGGGTCAGGGTGCGACAGCACGGAGCGTGCGACGGAACGGGGTCTTCGGCGGCTGCTGACAGTCCTCAGCCGAGCACCATCAGGTCGCGCGGAAAGCTGGTCAGCACCTGTGGGCCATCGGCCGAGAGATGCACATCGTCCTCGATGCGCACGCCACCCCAGCCGGGCCGGTAGATGCCTGGTTCAATGGTCACCACCGCCCCGGCGGGTAGCAGCGCGTCAGCCGACGCGGCCAGACGCGGGCCTTCGTGCACCTCGAGCCCGATACCGTGCCCGAGCGAGTGTCCGAAGGCCGCCCCGTGACCGCGGGAGGCAATGTAGCTTCTCGCCAGCGCGTCGGCATCCCTGCCCCCCATCTTCGCCCGAACGGATACCGAAGCGACCCGGTTGGCTTCGCGCACGATGTCGTGAATGTCCTGCATCTCCGGGTTCGCGCTCGAGAGCGCGAAGGTGCGCGTGATGTCGGAGCAGTAGCCCTCGTGCGTCGCGCCAAAGTCAATGAGCAGCAACTCGCCTGCCCCGAGCACGCGGCTGGTCGCGCGCGCGTGCGGAAGCGCCGACCGTTCACCGGCGGCGACGATGGTCTCGAACGGCGGCGCATCGCTGCCGAGGTCACGGAGGTGGTGTTCGAGCATGCCGGCCACCTGCCGCTCGGTGAGGCCGGGGCGCACCTCGGCGACCGTCTGCGCGAGCGCGGCCTCGGCGATGCGCACCGCTTCACGGATGCGCAGCAGTTCGCCGGCATCCTTTTGCTCGCGGAGCGCCTCGACCAGGCCCGAGGAGGCGCGGAACTGCCAGCGGCCGGCGAGCGCGGCGAGCCGCTCGTGGTCGGCGACCACGAGGTGCCCGGCCTCGAACCCGATGCGCGGACCGCCCGAAATGCCGGCGAGGGTCTCCCGCAGGCCGGCCCAGAGTGACGCGGGCTCGATGCGTACCCGGGCGAACGCGCCCACCTCGTCGCCGACCTGCGCCGCGTAGCGAAAGTCGGTGAGGAGCACGGGATGCGCCTCGACCGACGCGACGAGCAGCGCGTTGGAGCCGGTGAAGCCCGTGAGGTAGCGGATGTTGGGCAGCGACGTCACGAGCAGGGCGTCGAGCCCGAGGTCGATCAGGGCGGCGCGCAGGGCGCGCAGTCGCTGCGGTCGGTATTCCATGTGGAGCAGGGAGCGCGGTCGCGCGCGCTCAGGCGCGAAGCGCCGCCACGAGGCCCCGCAGGGCCAGCTCGTAGCCGGCGGCCCCGAAGCCGCAGAGCACCGCATGCGCCCCGGCGGCGAGCGTCGAGTGCCGGCGCTCCGGTTCGCGCGCGAAGATGTTGGTCAGGTGGACCTCGGCGTACGGCACGGCGGCGGCGGCCAGCGCGTCCTTGAGCGCGATGCTGGTGTGCGAGTACGCCCCCGCATTCACGATGAGGGCGTCGGTCTCGCCGCGCGCGCCGTGAATGAGGTCAATGAGCTCGCCCTCGTGATTCGACTGCCGGCAGGTGACCGTCACGCGCAGTTCCGCGCCGACCGCGATGAGTCCGCGCTCAATCTCGGCCAGCGTGGTCGTGCCGTAGAGGTGCGGCTCGCGTGTACCCAGCAGGTTCAGGTTGGGCCCATTGAGGACGAGGACCTTCACGAGCCCTTCAGCCCCTTGAGCCAGTCGCTGAACTGGGCGATGTCGTCGGGACCCTTGCCGTGTTCCGGCGCCGCGGGTGCCGGCGCCGCGGCCGGCGCGTCGTCGGCGCCGGCGAAGAACTGGTCGAAGCGCAGCTTCGTGGACTGCCGCTGTACCTGCGGTGCGTGACGCGCGCTGTCGTCGCCAAAGACCGACTTGAGCGAGAGCTCGTCGGTGCCCTTGTACGTGGGCTGCCCCTGGATGCCGGGCTCGGGATCGGCACCAAAGGCCGCCGACATGGAGGCCGCCGCCGACTCGTCATCGGTGGAGACGCCACCCTGCGCGAACAGGACGTCCACGGTGCCACCCTGCTCCATCGCGGCGACCGCGGCCGGCGAATTGCCGGGGAGCGAGCCGCCCCACGAGGGATCGAGCGCCGGGACGGGCGCGGGCGACGTCGGCGGCTCGACGACCGGTTCGACGACCGGTTCGACGATTGGTTCGACGACCGGTTCGACGACCGGTTCGACGACCGGTTCGACGATTTGCTCGACGACCGGTTCGACGACCGGTTCGACCGCGGCAATTGCGAGCGGCACGGCGCGGCGCGCCGCGATACGGGCGAAAACCTCGCGCGCCGACGGACCCGCTGGCACCGGCGGCGCGGGCGGCGCGGGCGGCGCCGGTGGCGCCACGAGGAAGGCCGGCACCGCGTCGACCAGCATCTCCGGCGCCGATTCCGGCGCCGATTCCACGGGTGCGGCGGCCTGCACGGTGTCGTCAACCGCGTGATGCTCCGCCGACTTGCGCTCCAACTCGATGGCGTCGGCCTCGATCTGCTGACTGACCGCATCGATGGCCATGCTCGAGCGCGAGCCGTGCTCGAGATGGGTGATGCGCTCGGCGAGCCCGGTGTCGCCCGGATTCAAGGCGAGGAGCTGGCGGTAGATGCCCAGCGCCTCGTCGCGGAAGCCCTGCTGCAGGTACAGCTCGGCCATCGTCTCGGTGACGAACGGCGTCTCGCCGACGACGGCCGGTGTGTCCATGGACTGCTCGGTCAGCTCGCGACCCATGAACGCGTCGGCCACGAATCCCGCATCCGCGGTTTCCACCGGCGAGTCGTCGCCGCCGCCCACCTGCACGTCCCCGATGGGCATGTTGCCGAAGAGCATGTCGAATTCGCCGGCGGTCGAGGGGCGCGCCGGGATGGCCGGGGAAGCCGGCGCGGCCTCCGGGAACATTGTCTCCAGCGCGACCTCCGGCTCACCGAAGGACGTATCTTCGGCCACGGGCATGGCATCCGGCGCGGCGATGGTCGCGTCGACGATCGGTGCGTCCGCCGCCGGCACGTCGCCGGGGAACACGTCGTCGAACTCGAGCAGCTCGCCGCCGGCGGCCGGCGGAGTCTCGAACGGCGTCACGGGCGGCGTTGCGGCGTCGGCGAGCAGGTCGGCCGCGGCGGAATCATCGTCGCCAAGACTGAGGTCGAGATCCATCAGGCCGATGCTGGCGCGCGGGGCCGGCGGCCGCACGGCGTCGATGGGCATGACGGGCGTCGGAGCGCTCGGATCGCCGTGGGGCGTCGGAGCACCCGCGTCAATGAAGACCAGGTCGTTCGGTGCTGAGTCGGCGGAGACGGCCGGCGCGTCCACCGCGTACGACGGCGGCGGCGGCGGGGTCGCATCGGACTGGTCGAGCAGCGAGGCCGGCTCCGGCGCCTGCAGGGCCGCGATGAGCGCGACG
>JBBQZD010000026.1:0-18618 GCA_038208045.1 Gemmatimonadales bacterium
GGACAGGCAACCCAGCCCCTTCCCCTTCCACTTCCCCCGCCCTGCCCCATCCCCATACAACCCCCCAGATCCCCCGAAACCACAAGCATCGCATCCCCATACGAGTAGAACCGGTACCCCTCGGCAATCGCCACCCGGTACGCCTCCATCGTCAGCTCGTACCCCGCGAAGGCCGCCACCAGCATCAGCAGCGTCGAGCGCGGCAGGTGGAAGTTCGTGATCAGGCGGTCGGCACTGCGCACCACCTTGGGCGGGTGGATGAAGATCTTCGTGTCGCCTTCACCGGCGTGGAAGATGCGTGCGTCGTCCACGATGCTCTCGAGCGTGCGCAGCGACGTGGTGCCGACACACCAGATGCTGCTGCCGCGCCCACGCACGGCGTTGAGCGCGGCCGCGGTGTCGGTGGTCACGCGATACCACTCCTCGTGCATCACGTGATCGCCGAGCTCCTCGGCGTCCACGGGCTTGAACGTCCCGGCGCCGACGTGCAGGAGCACCTCGTGCCGCTCGACGCCCTTGTCCGCCAGCGCCTGCAGCAGGCCCTCGGTGAAGTGCAATCCGGCCGTGGGCGCGGCCACCGATCCAGACTGGCGCGCGTACACGGTCTGATAGCGCTCCGCGTCAGGCGGCGCGTCCGAGCGGGCGATGTACGGGGGGAGCGGCACGTGGCCGTGCCGCTCGATCGCCGCCATTTCGTCGCCCGTCACGACGAGCCGCACAAGGCGCGTGCGCCGCTCCGTCACGTCCTCCACGACCACGTCGAATCCGGGGGCGATGTGTACCGTGCGCCCGGGCTTCAGCTTGCCGCCGGGCTGCACCATCGCCTCCCAGCGGCCGTCCCCGTGCCGGCGGAGCAGGAAGATCTCGGCGGACGCACCGGAGTCGCGCGTGCCCAGCAGCCGCGCGCGAAAGACGCGCGTGGTGTTCACCACCAGCGCGTCGCCCGCAGGAATCAGGTCGGTCAGGTCCGCAAACCGCCGGTGTTCGATGGCGCCGCTGGCGCGGTGCACCACCATCAGTCGCGAACCGTCGCGCCGCTCGGCCGGTACCTGCGCGATGCAGTCGGCGGGAAGCGCGAACTCGTAGTCGCTGGTGCGCGTGCCCGGCAGCCGCGTCATGGCCCGACGAGAATCGTCGTCAGTCGGCGCGTCTTGGCCTGCGTCACCTTGTCGGTGATCTCGATGGCGAGCGAGTAGCGCCCAGCCGGCGCCTGCCGCAGCGACAGCGACACGTGATCGAGCGTCACCTCGCGCGCCGGCACGTCACGGTCGAAGCCGAGCGTGACACGCTCGTCGCCGCGCTGCGAACCCGCGAGCCCGGCGATCTGCGCCACGATGCGGCCGGCAAGGGACTTGCTGCTCTTCTCGACGATCAGGCGCACGCTGTAGTGGTGCGCGCCGTCCTTGGCCGCCAGGCCGTACGTCTCCCACGCGATGGCGATGCCGCGCTCGGCGGGCAGCGTGTCGGGCGCGGGCGTGATGCGCAGCTCGTGCCACCGGGCGGCGGGTGATGCGGCGTCGGTCACGGCGGACGCAATGAGAATGTCGCTCATGCTCAGACCGGCCGTCGCGGGCGGCGACGACGCGAACGCCGTGCCGCGCGCCGCCGAGGCGTCGGGCGTCACGGCCTCGGCGCGAGCGTACAGGTCGCCCGCCGGCGCACGCAGCTTCCACTGCACGAGTCCCGCGTGGTCGGTGCGCGACGAGTCGCGGCCCACCGCGTCGGCGCCGTCGGTGAACATCCAGATGCGCGTCATCAGGTCGCGCGGAGCCACGCCGCCAATGGCCATGCGCTGCAGCGGCACTGCGGCAGAGACAAAGACGGTCGGGTGCGCGCCATCTGGCCGGAAGCGCGCCACGCGCAGCGGAATGGAATCGATGGGCGGCACGCCCGGGATCGCCAGCCAGGTTGCGGGCGCCTGGAACTGGATGTCCTCGTTGATCGCCACGTCGTCGAACCCGGCACCCGACCGGTTGAAGGCCGCGTTGTAGTGCACGATGAACTGCAGCCGTGGCGCGTACCACCAGAGCCAGCAGACGTCGCTCTTCACGGCCCGGTCGGCGCTCTCCGAGCTCAGGCCGCTGCACTCGTAGTTGGCGGTGTACTGTGGGAAGCCGTACCGCACGTGCAGGTCGCCGGCGAAGGTGTCCACGCCGTGCATGCCCAACTCCTCGTCGGTGAATCGCAGTTCCGCGAAGGCCACGCGCGCGAGGTACTCGGCGCGTACCTGATTGCCCGGCACGCTCCAAAGCGGATCGGCGGCGGTCCAGACGAACCGTTCGGTGCGCGCGCGCTCGTCGGGCGGCAGGGCGTCGAGCGCCTTCACCGCCTTCGGCCGCATGATCCGCTCCACGCGGTCAAGCCGCCGGCGCGTCGAATCGCTCAGCTGCGCGAACGCGCTGTCAAAGGCGACGAGCGCCGTGGCCTGACCCAACCGGTGGCGCGCCAGGCCGAGCGCGAGCCACCCATCTGGATCCCAGGGCGCGATGCCGATCCGCTCGTTCGCCGCCAGGTCGAGTTCTTCCCACCGCCGGCGGTCGGCGAGCGCCGCGAAGCGATGCCGCCAAGGCAGGGGCAGCGCCGGCACCGCGTGGGTGGCCACCTCGAAATAGTGGAGCGCCTTCTCGTACGCGTCCACGCCGGGCGGCGGATTGCCGCCGACGGGGACCGACCGGCTCTCGATGGCCTGTCGCACGACGTCCGCGCCGGCACTGCCGCTGCCGCCGCCCGACTGCTGCAGCAGGATGTCCGCCATGCTCGCGCCGGGCGCATTGCTGAGCGCCATGCGCCGCCCGAAGAACATCTGGTAGTTCTTGAACTCCACCTGGCCGAGCCTGTCGGCCATCTCGGCCACGATCAGCGAATCTCCCGTGGCGCGGGCCCGCTCGAAGGCGCGGTTCTCGTAGCGCACGGCTCCGGCGCGCACCATCGGCGATCCCTGCGACCGGTAGATCGCGAAGTCGGCCAGGTAGCGCACAACATCGGGCCCGAGCGTCGCCGCGCGGGCGAGCGACGAGTCGGCCTTCTGGTTCAGGCGCATCTGCTCGAGATTTACCGTGGTGCCGATGGCGCGCTTGCCTTGCGCCAGCTGCCAGGCCAGCAGGCCGCGGGCATGCCACGCGGCCGCGTCGTCCGGGGTCCGCTGCACCGCGGCGTCGAGCCGCTCCAGTTCGGCGAGCGAATCGGCGCGCGTGCCGGCCACGATGGGTACCGGCTGCTGTGCCGCGACGGGCGTGGCACAGGCAAGCACGGCAACGGCGGCGACGACGGCGACGACGGCCCTGGACACCTGCATGCGCGGATTCCTACAGCAGCGACGCCTGCGCGTCGCCGCCCTGCGCGTCGCCGCCCTGCGCGTCGCCGCCCTGCGACGGAGGCGTGAAGCCGAAGTGCCGGTAGGCGAGCGCCGTGGCCATGCGCCCGCGCGACGTGCGCTGCAGGAACCCGTTCTGCACGAGGAAGGGCTCGTACACCTCCTCGATGGTGTCGGCGTCCTCACCCACGGCGGCGGCGATGGTCTGCACGCCCACGGGGCCGCCGTCGAACTTCTCGATGATCGCGCGCAGCAGCCGCGCGTCCATCTCGTCGAGGCCGAAGTGGTCGACGTCCAGCATCTCCAGTGCTTCGCGCGCCACCGCCTCGGTGACGATGCCGTCGGCGCGCACCTGCGCGTAGTCGCGGATGCGTCGCAGCAGACGGTTGGCCACGCTGGGCGTGCCGCGCGCGCGCCGCGCGATCTCGCGGGCGCCGGCCGCGTCCACCGTCACCTTCATCACGTCCGCCGTGCGGTGCACAATGAGCTCGATCTCCTCGGGCGGATAGTAGTTGAGGCGCATCTCGATGCCGAAACGCGCACGCAGCGGCGGCGTGAGCATGCCGAGTCGCGTGGTCGCGCCGATGAGCGTGAAGCGCTCCACCGGCATCGTGATGGTCTGCGCCCTGGGTCCCTCGCTCAGCCGGATGTCGATCTTGTAGTCCTCCATGGCGGGATAGAGGAACTCGTCGATAACCGGCCGCAGGCGGTGGATCTCGTCGATGAACAGGATGTCGCCTTCGCGCAGGTTGGTGAGCGTCCCCACCAGGTCGCCCGGCTTCTCCAACGCCGGCCCGCTCGTCGTGCGGATGTTCACCCCGAGTTCGCGGGCGATCAGCTCGGCGAGCGTCGTCTTGCCCAGCCCCGGCGGGCCGAAGAAGAGCGCGTGGTCGAGCGGTTCCTTGCGTTCGCGCGCGGCGTCGATGTAGATGCGCAGCGCGTCCTTCACCTTCCCCTGGCCGATGAACTCGGCCAGCCGCTGCGGGCGCAGCGACAGCTCGACGACGGACTCGTCGGCGATGACCTCAGGGGTCGTGATCTCGGCGCGGGACATGATTTAAGGAGCTACGCCTATCAGAACAACGGGAACGGCGGGTGTAGAGCGTCCCTGTCGAATCAAGTTGTATAGCTCCGCTTCGTAGTAGGGTACGCCCGAGGACATCATTTCAGCCAGTTCCTTCGTAGGCAGAATCTCGATACCAACGTCGATCTTGGAGCCGACGAAGAACGCCATGTGTTTCACGAAAAGGTCGTATGCTACGAATGAGTACTTGCCGAACTGCACCTCGACGTGTACGCGATCCTTGGAGAAATCCGTTTGGTTGTACGATGATATGGCGCGAAGGCCCGCTGCCTCAATCGCCTCCTTCTGTTCCTTGCGGGATGAGGTCAGCGTTTTGCGGATCAACTCGGCGTCGGATGTAACCCAATACGAAATGCGATCTTCCTTCCAGTCAAGGTCGGTGAGCGCATCTCTAAACGCCTTATTCATTTGCTTGGGGGCGTAGAGCAGCCCCTTGTCTTTCTTGCGCTTCTCTTTGGACTGCTTCGTCCGGTATGTCTCAGCGTCGACGTTCTTGATGACCTGAACCAAGTCCTTCCAGAGCTTCTTCTTGTGGACCTGGAGATGCTCCCAGCCGTTTAGGTGCGAGTAGAGTTGAGCGATCCTCATCGATGGCCGCCGCCCGGGAGTGAGGGATTATAGACTGGTTTGCCCATCGGGCGCGTGCGAAGCTGTCCGGATCGAAAGGCGTGGATGCGCTTCCATGCGATGTCTACGTACTCCTCGACGACATCGCAGCCGTACCCGGTCCGCCCGTGTTTGATTGCTGCGACGATGCTCGAGCCAACTCCCATGTATGGGTCAAGTACCAGGTCGCCGTTCTGCGTCATCGAAAGAACAAGCCTCTCAATCAGCTCTACAGGGAACTGGCAAGGATGGCTTGTCTTCTCAACGTGGTTGCTCTTGACGTTGGGAATGATCCACACGTCGCCGGGATTCTTCCCAAGCGGATTGCCGCTCAGTTGGCCCCGACGAGGGCCTTTGAATGCCTTCTTGTTTGGGTACTTTGACGGCACTCTGATAGGGTCAACGTCAAAGAAATGCTTCGCGCCCTTGGTGAACCAGAGAATTGTTTCGTGCCGACCGGACAGGCGGTTCGTGCAATGAAGTCCGTGCTCGAAGTGCCAGATGATCCGGTTGCGAAGCACAAGTCCGTGACTCTTGAAAACGTCGTACAGGACGAGGTCTAGAGGAACTACTTCACCGTCACGTGTCACGTGATTACCGACCTGCCAGCAAATCGACCCGCCGTCTGCGAGCAACCGAATGCACTCTGCAATGACGAGTGTTTGATCGGCGATGTATTTGTCCAACGGATCGCGACGTTCGTAGGCCTTCCCGATGTTGTACGGGGGAGAAGTAACGATCAACTGAAAGCTGGCGTCGGGCAAAGGTCGCATGAATGCGAGGTTGTCCTCACACGCAATCGTGACGTCTTTGTCGCGCGGCAGTAGCCGAACAGAGCGAGAGGCAGAGTGGCGCGCCATTTGCATTCCGAGAGAGAGTTCGCCCTGAGTGGCCATCATGTCGAGTTCACGCGCGCTATCGGTCGGCGCGAACGAACAAATAGGGCTACTGCCCTGATCTGGAGTAATCATAGCGTCCCAGAGTCGCAAGTTGCGAGCTCCAAGGCGTCATCATTCGTTTGCCTGCGTCAGCGATTGTGCGGACAATAGCTTCTTAATCAGCCTACTGTCGAAGATGAGCCTACGCGTTGCGATTACCGCTTCGCCATCCGCGCCAGCGCCCGCCGGATCAGCTCCGCCGTGTCGAGCTTGCCATCGTCCTCGAGCACGGCGAGCACCGCCTTCTCCGCGTCGACCGTCGCGTAGCCCAGCGCCGCGAGCGCGCGCACGGCGTCGGTGCTCGGTCCCGCGGGCAGCGGCGCACGGGCGACGCCGGGTGCCGCGCCGTCGGTCGCCAGCTTGTCGCGCAGTTCCAGCACCAGGCGCTCGGCGAGCTTCTTGCCCACGCGCGGCACGCGGGTCAGCGCGGCGAGGTCGTTGTCCTGCACCGCGCGCACCAGGCGGTCCGCGCCGAGCACGGACAGCAGGCTCAGGGCGAGGGCGGGGCCGACGCCGGTGGTGCCGAGCAGGCGCCGGAAGAGCGACCGGTCGGACGCGGCGCCGAAGCCGTACAGCGTCCACCCGTCCTCGCGCACCACCATCGCCGTGTGCAGCTCGACCGCGCCGCCCGGCCGCGGCAGCGCCTCCGCCACCGACAGCGGGATGTGCACCTCGTACGCCACGCCGCCGGCTGTCATCACCTCGATGCGATCGAGGTCGGCCGAGACCAGGGTGCCGCTGAGGCGGGCTATCACCGGGCCGCCGCGATGGCGCGCGTCACGCCGGCGCGCAACACGCACGCAAGCGCCGCGGCCACGCCGTCGGCGGCGTCGGCCGGCTGGGGTGCGCTCTTGAGCCGCAGCAGCTTGGTGACCATGAACTGCACCTGCTCCTTGGAGGCGGCGCCGTTGCCAACCACCGCCTTCTTGATGTCCGCCGGCGGATACTCATGAATCGTCACGCCGGCCTGCTGACCCGCCAGCAGCACCACGCCGCGGGCATGGCCCAGCACCACCGTGGTCCGGACGTTCTTCGCGTAGAACACGTCCTCCACCGCCATCGCATCCGGCTGGTGCCGCGCCAGCAGTTCGCGGACGCCCTCGTAGATGTTCTCGAGCCGCGCGGCCAGCGCATCGGCGGGCCGCGTGCGGATGACACCGCATTCCAGCAGCTCGGCGCTGCCCGCGCTCCGCGCGCGAACGACGCCATAGCCCGTCACCGCCGTGCCCGGATCGATGCCGAGGACGATCACGCCTCGGTCATCTCCGATTCGTCCATCTCGAAGTTCGCGTCCACCTTCTGCACGTCCTCGAGGTCCTCGAGCGATTCGATGAGCTTGAGGAGGGTCGCGGCGTTCTCGCCCGCCACCGCGACGCTGCTCTTCGGAATCCACGACAGTTCGGCCTGCGACGCGTTGAGCCCGGACTTGGCCAGCGCTTCCTTCACGGCGTGCAGGTCGGCCGGCGCGGTCGTGATGACGAACGTATCGTCCTCGCGCACGAAGTCCTCGGCGCCGGCCTCGAGCGCCTTCTCCATGGCCGAATCGTCGTCGAGGCCCTCGGCGTCGATGAACACCTGGCCCTTCCGGTCGAACATGAAGGCGACGGAGTTGCTCGTGCCCAGGTTGCCGCCATTGCGCGAGAGCTTCGCGCGCACCTCGGCGACGGTGCGCGTGGGATTGTCGGTGAGCGCCTGGACCATCAGCGCCACGCCGCCCGGCCCGTACGCCTCGTACACCACCTCCACGTAGTCCACGCCCTCGAGGTCGCCCGTCCCCTTCAGGACGGCGCGTTCGATGTTCTCCTTGGGCATGGACTGCGAGCGCGCATTGTCGATGGCCGTCCGCAGGCGCGGGTTCCCGGCCGGGTCGCCGCCACCCGCCTTCGCGGAGACGGTGATCTCACGAATGAGCTTGGTGAACAGCGCGCCCCGCTTCTTGTCGGTCGCGGCCTTGTAGTGCTTGGTCGTCTTCCATTTGCTGTGACCGGCCATGGCAGGAACTCGGATGGAGACTTCGGAGGGGGATTCCGCACGGGAATCCAGCGGTGACTGCGAATGCGGCGTGCCTTGGGCCCGCCTTCAGGGAATCTACCCGCTCCCCCTCCCCCGCAAAACCAGCGGGGGTGGCAAACCTCGCCACCCCCGTCCCGCCAACTCCAATTCACGATCTGCCATCTGCCATCTGCCATCCAAAATCTACCGCAGCCGGATCATCAGGCTCGTGCGCCATCCCGTCACGTCAATCGTGGTGGCCGAACTCGCCGTGTCGTACAGCCGGCCGACCTGGTACGTGAAGCCCGGCAGCACGGTCAGCGCGCCGGCAGCGAACCGAAGCCGGCCGCCGAAATTGGCGAGCATGCCGGCCTTCACGCCGTCCACCTGCCAGAAGCGGCCTTCGACGCTCGGCTCGATCAGCACGCCACCCACGTGATAGCCCAGCGCCAGCGAGCCGTCCGTTACCGTTTCGGGATTCGAGACGCCGCCCAGCTGTTCGCCCTTGGCCCGGTACAGGCTCCAGCCGCTGAGGTACAGGTCGGTGCCGCCGAGCGGGACGAAGAGCGAGGCCTGCCCGATGAACCGGTCACCCGTGGAGTACGAGTGGTTCGCGAACTCGTCCTTGCCGAAAGACGAGTAGGTGACACCGAGCGACAGGCGGCCATCGCCCACCGGCCGGTCGAGTCCGACGCGGGCGCGCATCTCGTCGGCCGGCGTGAACTTGAGCGTCTCGAGACTCGTGCCGTTGGACGCCTGGAACGCGTCGAAGGCCGTCGCTTTGCGGAATGAGCCAGCGACGCCGAGGTTCCAGCTGCCGAAGCCATGCGCGAGGGCCAGGCCTCCGGTGGTGGAGAGTCCCGATCCGTACGACGATGTCGGGAAGATCAGGAAGTCATTGCCGATCTGGCCGGCGGCCTCGGCGTTCGCCGCGGGAATCGTGTACTGCCCCGTCGGCACGTTGACGCCGACGGTGATCACCGCGGCATCGCTTCCGAGCGTCCAGTTGGCGCGCACCTGCGTGTCGGTGAGACCGGTGATGGAACTCACGGTCGCGCCGTTGCTCGAGACGTCGGAACTGGCATAGGCCGTGGCGACATCGACGTTGAAGTGCGACGTGATGGGCACGACGGCCAGGAGCGGCACCGAGAACTGCGTCACGGTCTTGGCCGAGGCGCCGGTGCCGATCTGCATGGACACGTACTGCGGAATCGCGGCGACGGTCAGGTCGCCGAAGCCCTGGGCGCCAGCCGTGGGTGCGACCACGGCGGCGGCGGCAAACAGGGCCGGAATCGGGAGTCTGTTGAGGCGCATGTTCACGGCTTCCGGATGATGATCGTGACCGTCCCCGTCTTCTGGGCCGGCTGGTCGGTGCCCGTCTTTTCGGCGGTGGCATCGCGCGACGGCGGCGGCGCCTGCGCCGGCGTGCCGGTGCTGGTGTTGACGGTGCTCGCTGCCGACGGGTTGATGTCACCCACCGCGTTCGCGAGCGTCGAGCCGATGCCGGTGTTGCTGGCCGCAACGCCGCGCTCGGCCGCGGCCACGGTCGCGCCCTCGCGGGAACCCTTCAGGCCCGACTCGACCTTTGCGTTCGAGACGGCGGCGCCCTGCTGTGCCGCCCGTGCCGACTGCGCCTTCAGCAGCGCCTGCGAAAAGCCGGGGTCGATGCTGCGCGCCTGGTCGAAGAAGCCGGCGGCCTCGTCGTACCGGCCGTTATCCGACGCCAGCAAGCCGTTGCTGTACGCGAGGAAGGCCTGCAACGAGCGCGTCGGGCGCTGCTCCAGCGCCGTCCGGTCCGCTGCGGACAGCCGCACGCCGAGCTGGTCGAAGATGCCGAGCGCGATGGTCTTCTCAATGGCGAAGATCTCATCGAGGACGTTGGAGGCCTGCACGTCGCGCCCCTGCTGCTGTGACGACGCGACATTCAGCACCGCGGCGTTCACCGTGAGGTTGCGGCTATCCGTCTGCGTGATGGCGCCCTGGACCACGCGGCCCGCCCGCATGAGCTTGCCGGTGCGCACCGACGTGGCCGCGTCCGTCTGACCGGCCTTGGACAGCGCCAGCTCGTCGACGATCGCCTGAATACGGTCGCGCTCGAGCAGCTGCACCTGCGACGACCGCGCCAGGTCGCTGATCAGCAGGTCGGTCATGCCGCGGCCGAGCGGCGCCAGCGTCTGGTCGGTGCCGCTAAAGGTCATCGGCCTGACCGCGACCGCGCTGGGCTCGCCCGGCTGCTGGGCGATGCGCGCCTCGTTGGCGATGGCCGACTTGGCCGCGGCATGCAGTTCCTTGCGCGAGAGCGCGATGAGGCGCTTGGCAATGTCGTTGCGGACCCGGCGGGTCTTGCCCACTTGCAGGTACGAGTTGTACGCGTCCTTCGCCCCGGTGTAGTCCTCGAGCGCCTCGGCGCTGAGTCCGGCGTAGAGCGCGCTCACGCCGTCCTTCGGGTCGAGCCGCCGGGCGGCGTCGAGCACCGTTCGGGCGTCGGCGAAGCGGTCGCGCTTGTAGTAGGCGATGCCGAGGGAGCGCAGCGCGGCGACCGAACTGGGGCTGGCCGTGCGGGCGCGCTCCAGCTTGGCCAGCACGTCATCGGTGCGCTGCTGGGCCGCCGCGGGAACCGCGGCGCCGCAGAGCACGGTCAGGACCAAGAGTTTGAGTAGTCGCATGTTCACCGGCCTCCTACCGGTCGGGATCGAGCATGTCTTCGAAGCGCAGCCACTGCTTGTAGAAATAGAGGTCCACATACCCGACCTGCCCGTTGCGGTTCTTCCGGAAGATCAGCTCGGTCGCGCCTTCCACCCCGTAGCCGGGACGGTACATCTCCTCGCGGAAGATCGCGAGCACCACGTCGGCGTGCTGCTTCACCGCCCCCTGCACGCCAAAGTCGTCGAGCGTGGGGCGGGGGTCGGCCCGTTCGGGCACGAGCGCCGGCAGCTGCGACGTGAGCACGATCACGAGGTCGAGCTCGATGGCCAGCGTCTTCAGCACGCGGACGGCGGCGGCGAGTTCGTCCTCCTGCGTGCGCGAGCTCCCAGCCAGGCCCTGCAGCGAGTCAATGATCACGACCTGCACATCGAGCGTGCGCCGAATCTCGGCGGCCAACGCCTCGATCCCGCCGCCCGGCGGCAAGGCGGCAATGACCGGCAGCGACTCGCGGAACCGCACGGCGGCCCCGCCGACGCTCGCCCGCGTGAAGTCATCGACGGACCCGCGCCGCAGGTCGTCCACCCGCGCGCGCCCTTCGATGGCCAGGGCCCGCTCCATCACCCGCTCGCCCGACATCTCGCCGGTGAAGAACACCGCGCTGGTGCCCTGCTGCGCCATGCGCAGCGCGATGGCCAGCGCCAGCGCGCTCTTGCCGCTCTGCACGTCGCCGCCGACGACCACCAGGTCGCCGCGGCGCAGCCCGCCGCCGAGCCACTTGTCGATGCTCGGAAAGCCAGTGGCATGCGTGTCGCCCGAGCGGTCGCCGTCGGCGGCCGCGTCCACCCGGCGCATGACGCGGGCAAGCGGGGAGATGTCAGAGGGACGGGGCACGCGTTCTCAGCGTCGAGGACGGTTCATGAGGGCAATCATACAGGGACCTGCCCAACCGGCACAAGCACGCGAATCACGGGCCGAGCCGGCGGAGCAGGGCGTCAAGCTCAGAACGTGCCTTCCGGTCGAGGTGCGGCGCCGTGACCTCGGTCACCTTGGCCAGGGCGCTGCGCAGGACGGCCGGGTCGCGGGAGGCGGTCGCGTCGACCAGCTGCGCGAGCGCCGTCCGGAGGGCGGCAGAGAGCGACAGGGCCCCCAGCCACTGGCGTGCGGCCGCGGCCCGGTCGGCCCGCTGGGCCGTCGCCAGGGCGTGCGGTCCCACGGCGGCCCCGGCCAGGCGGGCGGCGACCAGCGTGGCCAGCAGCCCTTCCCGGGCGCCGCCGAGGGGCGCGCGAGCGGTGGCCTGTGCCAGCGCCCGGAAGGCAAAACGGGGCTCGGCGACCGTAAAGGAGGGCGTGTCGGGGGTCACGACGTCGAATCTGCGCATCGCCGCCCGGGACCGCCAGCAGGCATCGCTAATGGCACCGTCAATTCGCGTGGGCTACCTTTCCCAGGATATGGCGCTTCCGGCGAAATCCTTGCTCTGGGTGGACGACGAGGCCGACCTCCTCGAGTCGCATCGGCTGTTCCTCACCGAGAAGGGCTATCGCGTGCAGATGGCCCGGAACGCCGCGGACGCCCTCGAACTGCTCCGACAGCAGCCCTTCGACCTGCTGCTGCTCGACGAGCAGATGCCCGGGATGCGCGGCAACGAGATGGTGCGCGAGGCACGCGAGCTCGCGCCCTCCCTCCCGGTGGTGATGGTCACCAAGAGCGAGGAGGACAGCACCCTGCGCGAGGCGCTGGGTCAGGACGTGGCCGAGTACCTGGTGAAGCCGGTGACGCCGCGGCAGGTGCTCAGCATCGTCACGCGCATTCTCGAAGGGCCGAAGATCCGCAGCCAGGCCCTGGCCCGGCGCTTCGTGGAGCGCTTCCGAGAGCTCGAGGAGGTCCGACTCAAGGACCTCGACTGGCGCGGCTGGACGGAACGGTTCGCCGAGCTCGTGCAGTGGGACGTGGAACTCGCGGCGGCCGGCGAGCAGGGCCTCAACGCCTCGCTGCGCGCGCTCTTTCCGGCCATGCACAAGGACTTCGCGGCTTTCGTCGGCGAGGGCTATCCGCGGTGGGTGCGCGACCTCGACGGCGACCGGCCGCCGCTTTCCGTTGATGTCGTCGGCGAGTTCCTGATGCCGGTGCTCGCGGATCACCCGGCGGCCGTCTTCATCGTCGTGGACTGCCTGCGCCTCGACCAGTGGAAGGTGCTCGAGCCGATCATCGCCACGGCCTTCGAGATCGACGCGGCGCACTACTTCTCGCTGCTCCCCACGGCCACGCCCTACGCGCGGAACGCCCTGTTCAGCGGGCTCTTCCCCGCCGAAATCGCCGAGCGGTTTCCCGACTGGTGGGGGGGACGCGAGGACGAGTCGCTGAACCAGCACGAGCGCGACTTGCTTGTCGAACAGCTGCGCACCCTGCGCGGCGAGACGCCGGTGCGCTACCACAAGATCTCGTCGGCGTTCGACGCCGACGAGCTCGAGCGTCACCTGAGCGGCGCGTTCGCGCCCGAGGGAGTCAGCGCGTTCGTCTTCAATTTCGTGGACCTGCTGACCCACGGGCGCTCGGAGTCGGCCATCCTGTTCGAGGTGGCGCGCGACGAGCTGGCCCTGCGGCAGCTCTCGGAGCAGTGGTTCCGCCGCTCGGCGCTCTGGACCGTCCTGCGCGAGGCGGCGCGGCGGGGCCTGCCGGTGCTGCTCACCAGCGACCACGGGTCGATCCACTGCAACACGCCGGTCACGGTGTTCGCCAAAAAGGACGCCAGCGCCAACCTGCGCTACAAGTTCGGCGAGGACCTGCGCGCGGAACGCCCCGACCAGGTGCTCACGTTCAGCGATCCCGCGGAACTGCGCCTGCCGCCGCTGGGACCGCGCGTCAACACGGTGCTGGCCGTCGGCGACGGCTTTTTCGTCTACCCGACCAAGCTGCGCGAGTACCAGCAGCGCTACCGCGGCTCGTTCCTGCACGGCGGGGTCTCGCCGGAAGAAGTCATCCTTCCGCTCGCCCTCCTCACGCCCCGCCGCTGATGCCGCTCTACCGCCGCCTGCAGCAGTTCCTGCGCCCGTACTACGGGCGCGTCGTCGGGACGACGCTGCTGAGCGCCATCGCGAACTCGCTCAACGCGTTCTCGTATGCGCTGTTCGTGCCGTTCCTGAACACGCTCTTCAACCAGAAGCCGTTCGACGCCGGCGCGGGCTCGCGGATGAGCGGCATGCTGCAGGCCCTCGGCTCGTGGGTGCTGCAGGGGCGCGACGCCATGGCGCAGTTGCGCATCGTCATCATGGTGATCCTCGCGACGATGCTGCTGAAGAACCTGTTCGCCTGGCTCTCAGGGCAAATGGGAGCCGGCCTGCAGGAGCGCGTCACTCGCGACCTGCGCAACGCCACGTACACGCACCTCGAGCGCCTGCCGCTCCGCTTCTTCCGTGACCACAAGACGGGGCAGCTGCTGGCGCGCGTGTTCCAGGACACGCAGTCCACGCGCCAGCTGCTGGCCGAGGTCGTCACCCGGTCGCTGAACGCCGGCACACAGGTGATCGTCACGGTCGTCCTGCTGTTCATCCTGTCGCCGCGGCTCGCGCTGATGTCGCTGGTGGTTGCGCCGCTCATCACCGTGGCCTTCCAGCCGCTGCTGCGGAAGCTGCGCAAGGGGCACCGGAAGCTCGCCGCCGAATACGGCGAGATGACGAGCGTGGTGCAGGAGACGGTGAGCGGCATCCGGCTGGTGAAGTCGTTCCGCGCCGAGGCGTACGAGGGGGAGCGCTTTACCGGCGCGTCGGACCGCTACGCCCGCGGCATGGTGCGCATGAGCCGCCTGACGCTGCTGTCGCAGCCGCTGGCCGAGATCATCGGCACCGTGGTGGCGGTGGCGCTGCTCTGGTTCGGCGCGCGCGAGGTGCTGCTGACGAAGTCGCTCAGCGGCTCGGGCCTGGTGACGTTCCTTGGCGCCCTCATGTCGCTGCTGCCGCCGCTCAAGCAGCTCTCGCAGATGCCGGCCGTGGCCACGCAATCGCTGGCCGCCGCCGAACGCCTGTTCGAGATCCTCGACCATCCCACGGAGCAGCAGGCCGACACGGGCACGCGGCAGGCCTCGGCGCTCAACTTCGATCTGGTCTTCGACGGCGTGACGTTCAGCTACGGCGACGAGGCGGTGCTCAGCGACGTGTCGTTCACCGCCCGGCGCGGCGACGTGGTGGCGCTGGTCGGCGCGAGCGGGGCGGGGAAGAGCACGCTGGTGGACTTGATCCCGCGTTTCATGGAGCCCACGACGGGGCGCATTTTGCTCGATGGCGTGGACACGCGCGAGATCTCGCTGGCGTCGCTGCGCGCCCTGACCGGGATTGTGAGCCAGGACACGGTACTCTTCAACGACTCCGTGCGCGCGAACATCGCGTACGGGAACACCGCGACGTACACGGCGGCGCAGGTGGAGGCCGCCGCGCGCGCTGCCAACGCGCACGGCTTCATCAGCGAGCTGCCCGAGGGCTACGACACGGTGCTCGGCGAACGCGGCACGCGGCTGTCGGGTGGCCAGCGCCAGCGCATCGCCATTGCCCGCGCGCTGCTGGTTGACCCGCCGGTGCTGATCCTCGACGAGGCGACCTCCGCCCTCGACACCGAGAGCGAGCGGCTGGTGCAGGAAGCCATTGACCGCCTGCTGGCGGGGCGCACGGTCTTCGTGATCGCGCACCGGCTCAGCACGATCCAGCACGCGACGCAGATCCTCGTGCTCGACCGCGGACGAATTGTCGAGCGCGGCACGCACGTGGAGCTGATGGCGCGGGGCGGCGCATACGCGCGCCTGCACGCGCTGCAGTTCCGCGACGGCCCCGCGGCCGAGTAGGAGCGTGCGCGCCTGCTTCGTGGTGCGGGATGCGGCATGGTCGGGCAATGCGCGCGCCTTCGCCGACGCCGCCACCCTGTTGGCGGCACGCGGCTACGAGACCTGTTTCGTGGCACCGGAGGCGAGCGAGACGGCGCGCATGCTCACGGCCGCCGGGCACGACGTGATTGGACTGGCGTGGACCGGTGGCTGGTTGCGCGCGGGCTGGCGGCTGCGCGGCGTGGTGGCGCGCCGGCTCAGCGAGGTGCTGTTTGTGCACGATGACCGCGAGCATCTCGAGGCCGCGGTGGCCGTGCGCCTGGCGGGCCGCGGTGCCGTGGTGCGGCGCACGCCGTCGGCGGAGCGTCTCGCGCTCGGCCGCGACGGCCGGCTGGCGATGCGTCTGGCCGCCACGGGTTTCGTGTTCGCGCATGCCGACGACATGCGGGGCATGCCGCCGCCGCGCGGTGCGCTCGCCGCCCACGTCGCGCCGCCAGGTGTGGCGCCCGCCGCGCCGGCGGTGCTCGTCGCCGGCGACGACGGTGCCACGCACCGCCTCGTGATCATCACGGGCGCCAACCGGCGACACGAGGCGCTCGTTGCCTTGCGCGCGCTGGCGTTGCTGGCGCCGCGCCTGCCCGGACTGCGCGCCACGCTGTTCACGCCGGCCGGTGACCTCGACGCGATGCGCCTCGAAGCTGCGGCGCTTGGCGTGGCCGACCGCATCGCGTGGCGCGCCCTCGGCGCACTACGTAGCGACGTGTTGGCGCTCGCCCACCTGGCGTGGATCATCGCGTCGGCCGACAACGCAACGTTCGCGTTCCTCGACGCGCTCGCGCACGGTGTGCCGGTCGTCGCGGACGCGTCGCCCGTCGCCGCGCGCTTCATTGACGATGGCGTCACCGGCGTGCTGCGCCGCCGGCCGACCGAAGCCGAGTGGGCCAGCGTCATTGCCGCCGCGCTGGCCGATGACGGTGCGCGGGCCGCCATGGGACAGAAGGCCCGGCAGGCGGCGGCGCGCTGGCCGCTGGACGGTGGTGCCGACGGGTGGATCCAGGTGACGGAGGCGGCCCGCGACCGCGCCCGGTGGACATCGTGATGCGCCACCTCTTCGTGACGCAGGATTTTACCCCCGACCTTGGCGGCATGGCGCGGCGCCATGTCGAGTTGTGCCGCCGTTTTCCCGCCGACACGCTGGTGTCAACCGTGGCTGCGCCAGGCGTGGCGGCACTCGACGCCCGGGAACCGGTGCCGGTGCACCGCCAGCCATTCACGTTCCGCGAAGCGGGGCGCTTCACCAATCAGGTGCGCTGGGCGGCCTGGCTCCGTGCCACGGCACCGGCGTTTGGCGTGGTGCACTGTGGCAACATCAGGCCGTGCGGCTATGCGGCGTGGTGGGCGATGCGGCGCGCGGGCGTGCCGTACCTCGTGTACGTGAACGGCGGCGACCTGCTGCGCGAGCGCACCAAGGCGCAGCGGGGCAGCAAGCGGATTACGGCGCGGCACATCCTCGGCGACTCGGCGGGAATCATTGCCAACTCCACGTGGACGGGCGACCTGGCGCGCGCCGTGATGCAGGAGGTCGGCGTGCGCCAACTGCCGCCGGTCGCCGATTTTCCGCTGGGCACCGACCCCGTGCAGTTCGCGCCCGGGCACGCCACCGACGCGGTGCGCGCGCGGCTCGGTGTGGGCGCGGCGCCGTACCTGTTGACCGTCGCGCGTCTGGTGCCACACAAGGGACAGGACGTCGCGCTTCGCGCGTTGGCAGCGCTCGGTGCGGAGTTTCCCGGGCTGCGCTACGTCATCGTGGGCGACGGGCCCGACGAGGCGCGACTCCGCGCGCTCGCACAGACACTCGGCGTGGCTGACCGCGTGGTCTTTGCCGGGCCCATGCGCGACGACCTGCTGCCCGCCGTGCACGCCGGCGCCGCGGTGTACGTTGGCCTTTCCCGGTTGTTGCCGCCGATCAACGTGGAAGGGTTCGGCATCTCCTTCGTGGAGGCGGCGGCCAGCGGCGTGCCCTCGGTGGCCGGCGACTCGGGCGGGGTGCGGTCGGCGGTGCTCGACGGCGAGACCGGATTCGTGGTGCCGCCGGAGGACGATGCGATGGCGGCGCGCGCGATTGCACGCCTGCTGCGCGATGATGCGTTGCGCCGGCAGATGGGCGAGGCCGCGCGGCGCGCAGCGCTCCAGCGCTTCAACTGGGACCGGGTGGTGCGCGACACCATCGACTTCGCGACGGACTGTGTGCAGCGCGCCGGCCGCGCGGAGCGCGCTCGATGAAGGCGACCTGGATGCACTGGACGGAGTACGTGCTGCTGCGGGCGTTGGTCACGGTGCTGAGCCCGCTCGGCATCTTGCGGGCCAGCCGCATCGGCGGGTTCATAGGCCAGCTTGGCTATTGGCCACTGGGCATCAGGCGCGCCGTGGTGACGCGTCACCTGGCAGCCTGTTTTCCCGAACTCGACGAGGCGGCCCGCACGCGGCTCGCGCGCGAGTCGTACGAGCATCTCGGCCGAGTGGCCATGGAATCGGCGCTGATGTCGCGCCTTGGCCCCGAGTCGCTGCGCGCATTGTTCGACGGCGTGGACGGCTGGGACGCCATTGAGCGCGGCCGCGCGCTGGGGAAGGGACTCGTGCTCGTGGCCGGCCACCTTGGCAATTGGGAACTGTCGGGGGCCTACCTCTCGGCCATCGGCGTGCCGGTGGCGGCGGTGGCCAAGCGCCAGCTCAATCCGCTCGTTGACGGGTTCGTGAACCGCACGCGGCGGCGGCTGGGCATGTCGGTCGTCTTCGATGACGAGGCGGTGCGCCGACTGCCCCGAATGCTCAAGGACGGTTTCGCCATTGGCCTGCTCGCCGACCAGGCCGGGCTTGGCGCCGCCACGCATGTGCCGTTCTTCGGCCGGCCCGCGCGCACGCCGCGCGGACCGGCCGTCTTTGCGCTGCGCTTCGGCGTACCGCTCATCTTTGTCTGTGCCGTGCGCCAGCCCGACGGCCGGTTCCGGCTGGTGCTGGAGGAAGTTGACGTGCAGCGCACCGGGGCGCTCGACGCGGATGTCGAGGTCACGGTAGCGCGGTTCACGCGCGTGCTCGAGAATTGGGTGCGCCGTTATCCTGGCCAGTATCTCTGGGCGCACCGCCGATGGAAGCGCCAGCCGGCCGACACTCCACCTGAACTGCGCGAGCCGTGAGCGCGCACCACCGGACGCAATGACCTACGATGTTGAGG
>JBBQZD010000027.1:0-18586 GCA_038208045.1 Gemmatimonadales bacterium
GCGCGATCCGTCGGCGCGCGGCGCGCTGGGCGCATGGCTGGCGTCGCGCGGACAGCTGCGCATCGGCGCCGTGCTGCTCGAGGAGGCGCGGCTGTTCGGCGGCGAGCCACGCGCCATCGCCGCACGCCTGCAGCACGTCTACGCCTGGCTGCGCGACTGGGCGTCGCTGGCGGCGCTTCCAGGGTCGCCGCTCTCGCCCGCCGAGACCGAGCGCGCGCGGCTGCTGGCGCTGCGGGGCAACGAGGCCACCGGCCCCGACACGGTGGTGGTCGCGTTCGCGCCACTCGAGGTCGGCGCGCTCGGGCGGATGCCGGTGCGGATTGGCGGGGACACGCTCTGGGGCGAAATCGATCCACAGGTGGAAGGGCTGGTGCTGCCCGGCCTTGGCCGCGGCGCGGGACTCTTCGACGTCATGGGCGCCGACCGTCTCGGCCCGGTCGTGATCGTGCGCGAGCTTTCGCTGGGCGGGCTGACGCTGCGCAACGTGCCGGCGCGCGTGGACGGCACGCTCGGCGTCGGCCGAGCGCGCTTCGGCTTCGACGTGTTCGCGTCGCTCGCGCCCACGGTGGATGCCCGCGCCGGCGTCGTGACGCTGCGGCGGGCGGGGCGGGTGGATGCGCCGCTGGACGGCGATGATGTGACGGGCCTGCCGATGCTGCTGGGCTTTCCCGGCGTGCGGCTGGCAGTGCGGCACGGCGAGCCGCTCGCGCCGGTCGCGTCTGCCGCCGGACGCGCGGCGCTGCGGGGGCGACCGTGGACCGTGGATGTGCGTCGCGGAATGATCTGGGTGGGCGCAGCGCGCTGAGGCCAGGCACGTGGCCGCGCGCCCTACGAGCGATCAGGTCTTTCCCGCTTGTGCGCCGTCGGTCCGCTGCTCGGCGCAGCGCGATGGCCTGTTTCGCGTCCGGCTGACAGTCCGGCGCGAAATCAGGTAATTTCATTGGATATCGGCGCGGAGCATCGCGCCCGACCAATCCTCGTACCGACGTTCCCATGAAAATGCTCGTACTTGGCGCCGGCCTGCAGGGCTCTGCGTGCGCCTACGACCTGCTGCAGCAGGCCGATGTGTCCGAAGTGCGTCTCGCTGACCGGACGGTGGAGCACCTTCCGGACTTTCTCGCGCCGTACCTCGGTGGCCGGCTGAAACCGATGGTACTCGACGTCACCGACAAGCCGGCCGTGCTGAAAGCGATGGACGGCGTGAAGGCGGTCTTGTGCGCGGTGCCGTACTACTTCAACCTCGCCATGACCGAAGCCGCCATCGAATCGGGGGCGCACTTCTGCGACCTGGGCGGCAACACCGAGATCGTCTTCCAGCAGAAGGCGCTCGACGCGAGGGCGAAGGCGGCGGGCGTGACGGTCGTGCCCGACTGCGGTGTCGCGCCGGGCATGGTGAACATCCTGGCGGAGCTCGGCATCTCGCGCTGCGACACGGTCGACTCGGTACGCATCTTCGTCGGCGGGCTGCCGCAGCATCCCGAGCCGCCGCTCAACTACCACATCGTCTATTCGCTCGAGGGCGTGCTCGACTACTACACGACGCTGTCGTGGGTCATCCGCGACGGCAAGCGTCGTCAGGTGACGGCGCTGTCGGAGCGTGAGCCCGTGTCGTTCGATGGCGTGGGCGAACTCGAGGCGTTCCACACCGCCGGCGGCTTGTCCACCATGGGCTTCCGGTACGAAGGAAAGATCAAGACGATGGAGTACAAGACGCTCCGCTATCCGGGTCACGCGCAGATCATGGAAGCCATTCGCGAACTCGGCCTGCTGTCGCTGGAACCGCTCGACGTGAAGGGCGTGGCGGTACGGCCTCGCGACGTGGCGGTGGCGGCGATGGAACCGAAGCTGCGCAAGCCGGACGCGCGCGACCTGCTGGCGTTGCGCGTCGTGGTGAGCGGCTCCAAGGACGGCAAGCCGGTGACGCACTCATTCGAACTGGTGGACCGATTCGACGAGCAGGCGGGCATCACGGCGATGATGCGCACCACGGGTTTCTCGCTGGCCATTACGGGTCTGCTGCAGGCGCAGGGCAAGGTGGCGCAGGCCGGCGTGCACACGCCGGACGAGTGCATGCCGGGCGAGCTGTACGTCGCGGAGTTGGCCAAGCGCGGCGTGCTCATCAGCCAGCACTGACACCGTTGCTGTGGAGGCGATGCGGCGCCGGGATTCCGGCGCCGCATTCGTTTTGTGCTTCACCGGCCGGAACGCGCCCATGCCCGCCGGGTAGGAGACGCAGAACCCTCATGGAGGCAGTATGGGTGTCATTCGTACGGGCCTGGCGGTGGGAGCGCTCGTGCTGAGCCTTCCCGTGTACGCGCAGGGCGGTCGCATGGATCGGGGTCGTTCGGGCGCGGATCAGAAGCGTGCGGATCGTGGCAGTGACCGCACGAGCCAAGGGACGCCGCGTCGTGCGGAACCTCGCGCTGGCCAAGGTGCTGGTCAGGGTGCTGGCCAGGGCGCTACGCCGCGGAGCGATCCTCGGGCCGCCCCCCGGCAGGAACCGCGCACCGATTCCCGCACCACGCCGCGCGGCCGGCCGGGCGAGCCGTACGGTCGTCGCGACGACAACCGCGACGTCCGGCGAGACGATCGCCGCGATGATCGCCGCGATGATCGCCGCGACGATCGGAACGAACACAACCGCTTCGATCCGCGCTACGGCGGCCGAGGTTACGACGTTCGGCGGTACGACCCTCGTTCGTACGATTATCGCAGATACGATTTCGACCGTGGCCGCCGCGAGGCGGTGTTCATCGGCGGTTGGATTCGGGGGCACGGCCTGAGCATCAGCTTCGGCAATCGCTTCGCCGGCCAGGAACGGTATGCGTTCCGCCGCGGGCTCTACCTGTCGCCCGTCGTGTACACGCGCCTGGATCTGCTGCCGTTCGACCTCGAGCTGGAGCTTGGCCTGCTGCCGCCGTACCTCGAGCGCCGGATGTACGGCCGCACGATCCTGGTGATCGACCTGCGCACGCGGATGGTGATTGATGCGTTTGAGGTGGAGTGGTAGGAATTGGAATTCGGATTTCGGAATTGGAATACGACGGCGGAATCCGACGCGGAGTGCTGAAGGAGAGACGGAACGGGCGCGAGGATTCATCCTCGCGCCCGTTCCACGTCCAATTCCGCCATCCGTTTCGAATTCCGCCGTCGCATTCCAATTCCGGAATCCGAATTCGAATTTGAATTCGGACCTACCTCGAATACGACGCCAAAGTAGCCCCCATTGCGTCCATCGCTTCCTTGGCGCGCCAGCGGTCGCTGCCGTTGTAGATGAACGAGAAGGCGAGGCGCTCGCCGTCCTTGGACGTGACGTAGCCGCCCAGCGAGGCCACCTCGTTGGTCGTGCCCGTCTTGGCAATCAGGTTGCCGGTGGCCGGCGTGTAGCGCATCCGGCGGCGCAGGGTCTCCGTGCGACCGGCCACTGGCAGGGACTGCTCCAGCACGTCGTGCCACGGGGCCTTGGCGGCGTACCCGAGCAACTGCACCATGGCGCGCGGCGTCACGCGGTCCGCCGTGGACAGTCCGCTGCCGTCGGCGGCGTAGACGTCGGTGGGCGGCACGTTCGCCTTCTCGTAGAGGAACCGGCGCAGCAGGATGTTGGCATTGTCGGCCGATCCCACCACGCCGACGCTGCGGGCCGCATTCCGGAACAGCAGTTCGGCGAAGTGGTTGTTGCTCTCGCCGTTCATCGTCGTGACGAGTTCGGCGAGCGTGGCCGACGGCAGGACCGCCACACGCGGGGCGCCACTCGCGGCCTTGCCCGTGCGCACCTGGTTGTCCACGGCGATGCCCTCGGCCTCCAGCGCGGCGCGGAAGGCCGCCGTCGTGATCAGGGCCGGATGCTCGGCGACCACCTGGATGCTGGATCCTTTGCCGGACGCGCCGACGGTGCCTTGCACCTCGACGCCGTTCTCGGTCTGCCGCACGCTGATGCGCGCGCCGCGCCCACTGACGACCTTCACCCGGTTCACAACCGCCAGGCCGGAGAGCGCTGGTTCGAAGCTGACGACCGCCGACTTGCCTGCCGGTTTCACGCGGATGGTGAGCAGGTTCTCGTTGTACGAGAGCGCCGAGACGCGGGCGGCGTAGTGCGCCCCGAGGTAGCGCGTGCGCCAGCCCTCGGGGACCAGGCGATCCTCGAAGGCGCTCGCATCGCCGACGATGTCACCGGAAACCCGGCGCACGCCGGCCTGGGAGACGAGCCGCGCGAGCGCGGCCAACGGGGTCGCCCCGGATGCGCCATCGGAGAAGCGGCGGCTGAATGAGGGGTCGCCGGCACCACGGAGCACGAGGTTGCCGCGCAGCACGCCGTCACTGCCCAGGGCGCCCTCGCGCAGCACCTCGGTGCTGAACCGATGATCGGCGCCGAAGCGTTCGAGCGCCACGGACGAGGTGAAGAGCTTCATCGTGCTGGCCGGCAGCATCTGCTTGTCGGCATTCCGGGCGAAGAGCGTGTCGCCGTTCTCGAGCGACACGACCATCACGCCCCACAGGCCGGCACGCGAGGCGCGGCCCAGAATGGACCCCAGGTCGTCCGCGAGCTGGTCGGCGCCGCGCGGCGTCGTGAAGCCGATGGGGGCGGGCGCCGGCGCCTTCTTCCTGACGACGGTGCGGACCTTCGCCTTCTTGCCTGCCGTCGGGCGGCGGCGGTTGGCCGTCGCCCGACGCGCCTCGGCGGCCGTAGCCCGTACTTCGGCCAGCGGCTTGGTCTGGGCGGCCGCGCTCGTGGACAGGGCGGCGCAGGCAAGGGCTGCGACGCACAGGCGGCGAAGGCGATCGGCGGTGCGGAAAGACGGCATGGGCTGGACGGTCCGGAAAAGAATGGGGGGCGGCGGGGCAGCTGCCCCGTCGTCATACCTTCAAGATGATGTTCCGGCGGTAGAGCACCACCAGGATCGCGTACCAGAACAGGACGAAGCAGATGGCGAAGGCCAGCGAGGCATTCCGCGGCTCGAGCCACGATGCGAACACTGATTTGTACACCGCCGCCTGCACGGAGATCTGCTTGCCCTCGTACTCGACCTTCCACAGCGAATAGATGATACGCGCCATGGCCCCCGACCCCACGAAGGCGACGATCGGGTTCACTCCATATATGACGAGCGGACGGGTCCAGAAGGTCACACCCTGGACATCGATGATCCAGGTGATCGTGGCGATCGAGAGGGCGGCCATGCCGGCGGTAAAGACGACATAGGAGCTGGTCCAGAGGCTCTTGTTGATCGGAAATGACCAGTGCCACATCAGCCCGACCATCATCAGGAGGGCGCCGACGGCGAACATGCCGTTCAGCCGCTCGGTGAGCGGGCGCTCCTTCTGGGCGAGCCAGCGGCCGCAGAGCACGCCCAGCATGGCCGTGCCGATGGCCGGCACGGTCGAGAGCGGCCCCTCGGGGTCCCAGGTCTTCGACGACTTCCAGAGGTGGCTGTCGAGCAGGGCGCGGTCGAGCCAGGCGGCGAGGGTGCGTGACGGGTCGTCGAGGCAGAGCGCCCCCAGGCGGCAGCCGCCCGGCACCGGCAGGAGCGTCATGGCGAACCAGTAGCTGAACAGGATGACGACCAGCATCTCCACGACCTGCTTGACCGAGGCGCGCAGCGTCAGGAGGCCGGCAATGAGGTAGACCACGCCGATGCGCGGCAGGACGCCCGGAATGCGGAGCTCGGTGAAGCGCGTCAGCGGATAGAACGGGAAGGCGGAGAGCGCCCAGCCGATGAGCACGATGAGCACGCCGCGGCGAATCACCTGCCGGCGCAGCACCCCGTCGGAGTCGCCGCGCGCGCGCCGGGCGGAGAGCGAGAGATGCGTGGTGACCCCGACGATGAACAGGAAGAACGGGAAGATCAGGTCGGTGGGGGTCCATCCGTTCCATTCGGCGTGCTCGAGCGGCGGGTAGATGGCGCCCCAGCTTCCGGGATTGTTCACAAGCAGCATGCCCGCGACGGTGAGGCCGCGGAATACGTCGAGGGCGACGAGTCGCTCGGTGGTGCTCTTCGCGGCGGCCATGTGGGCTCCGAAGGGGATCGGCAACCACTCAAAGTGCGCGGTGACGCGGGGGATGTCTACCGGGGCGCCGCCGCGGTCGCGGATCCTTCGCCCGCACGGGCCGCGCGCCGCCCGCGCGTGCGGTTCGCGTACCAGCCGTAGTAGCGCTGCATCACTTGGCCGCGATCGGGGATCCGCGTCACCACGCGCGAGAGGAACTTCAACGGCTGGAGCGTCTCGGGGCCTGCTGTGGGGCCGTCGGCCTCGTCGGACGGGAACGCAGCGCAGGCCCGGGCTCCGCCGATCCCGCGGCGACCGCGCTGCGTCGCATGGCCGACGTGCGTGAGCGGCGCGCCGCCGTCGAGGCCGAAGCGATGAGGAGTTGCGTCGCTCCCTCCTATTTGCGGCTCCTTCGAATCGCGGCCGCTCGTGCGTACCAGAGCGAATCAACTCGCAGGCAGAACCGTTCATCCGCAACCTCCTGGAGCATTGCGATGCCTTTCTGGCCCGCCTTCAGCTCGGCCCGCGTGTGCTTCTCGCGCACCGCGCGCTCGGCGGCGCTGCCAATGCGCAAGACCGAGTCGCTCCCGAACGTCTCCGTCGCTCAATACGACAGGCAACCCATCCGTTCGAACCCGAGGTTTGCGCTCGCCGAATCGACCATTGCCTCATTGGCAGCAACCAGCGAGTCGTACAGGATGCGGGAGTCCCCCGTCAGCGGCCCCAATGGACCGAAGCGAACCAGGGGGTCGTTCATTGCAGCAGCCATCATGAGCAACGCCGCGCCCTTCTCCAGGTCGGAGAGCTGGCGCCAGCTGTCCGGCCCAATGCTGTCGAGCATCGTCATCAAGTCCGGCGGACAGGCCGAACCGCCGTTCGCCATCGTGCCAATCAGCCGCCCCTTGGTGAAGAGGCGCATCGTCCCCTTGCTGCTCGTGGTGAAGATCATCGAGACAGGCGGAAGCCCGGCCGAGCGTCGCGGAATCCAGTCGTGCTGGGCGCTGTCGGCCGTTTCGGCGATGTCCCATGACGCGTACACCGAGACGGTGTCGTAGTTCGTGACCCGGAACTGATTGCCGCACACATACTCAATGCGGATCGAGTCGGCGCCGGCCGCTGACCGAGGTCGCGCGGGATGCCCGGTGGTCGTCGATGTCGGCACGCCACCGCATGCGCCATTGAGCACGCTGCACAGCGCCATCACAGTCGCCAGCATGGATCGGTTCTCCTCGCGGCTTCCGCCGTCATGACCTGCGAGTAGACCATAACAGGATAGGAAATCAGGATAGGAAACCCAATGATCCGCGGGATGCATCGGCGCGGCCCACCGCGGCGAACGGGTCGCGAGGCGAGGCATCCGTGGCATTCTAGGCGGGTTGAGGAACGGCGGCAACGATGGCAACCCCTCTGGAGGGCGGCACGATAACGGTTGGCGGACCGCCGACCCGTGCCCGGGGCGCGCCCCGGCACTCGACGGCACGCCACAGGCCCCGAACGCCTTATGGCGGGCGGTGTGCCGGATGTGACTGGGCGGATGGCGCGCCGAGCGGTGGGCTACGCCGCCGCGGTGACGCCCGCGCTCTCCAGCGCGCGCGCCGGTCGCGCCGGGGGACTGCGCGCCGCACCGGTTGCTACAGCGCCGCGCGCCGCGCGCGCCCGCAGATGTCGCAGAATCAGATCAATCACGGCCGGCTGCGTGAGGAACGCCACGATGCGCATGGCGCCACCGCAGTGTGGGCACGCGAGCGGGTCCACCTCGAAGACGCGGCGAAGCAGCTCAGCCCACCGCCGGCGCCGCTCGCGCCACACCAGCGGCACGGGCTCGGCGATGGGCACCGGCGCCATGGGGTCCACGGTGGCCGCGCGGCCGGTGCGCTTCCGCCGCGTGCGGCTGGCATACCAGCCGTAGTAGCGCTGCATCACCTGGCCGCGATCGGGGATCTGCGTCACCACGCGCGCCAGGAACTTTTGCAGGGTCTGGAAATGGTCCTGCACCAGCCGGTACAACGGCGACGCTTGTGGGCGGCGCGGCTTGTACACGCCCGGGTACACGCCCGGGTACACGCCCGGGTACACGCCCGCGAGCCGGCGCGTGGCGTCGGGACCAACGGCGGACGGACACGACGGTGTGCGCGCCTGCGAACCCACGGGCATGCCCACGGGGCGCCGAACTCCGGATGCGGGGAGCTTCCATCGTGCGGTACGGTACGCGCCGGTCCGTCATCCCGATGCGGCGACTCGCATCGTATTCACCGCAATCTCACGTCGACCACTCACCCGGCCTCAGAGGACCGCCCATGACCGCCCATGACCGCCCATGACCGCGCTGCGCCGCATGGCCGACGTGCGCGAGCGCCTCGCGGCGGTCGAGGCCGAAGCGGCAGCGCTGCGAGTGGAGTACGAGGAGCTCAAGAAGGTGCTGTAGCGGGCGCGCCACGCGCTCGTCGCACGCGCTCGTCGCACGCGCTCGTCGCATGCGCTCGTCGCATGCGCTCGTCGCATGCGCTCATCACGCTTGCCGTTAATCACGCACCGCGTTATGATCCATCATGATCGTCTCGTTTCGCGATGCCGACACGGAACGGCTCTCGCACGGCCTCCGGGTCCGCCGCTTTGCCGGCATCGAGGACGTAGCACGACGCAAACTCCGCCAACTGGAGATCGCCGGCCGGCTCCAGGACCTGCGCGTGCCACCCGGCAACCGGCTCGAGGCACTGAAGGGTGATCGGGCTGGGCAGCACAGCATCCGGGTCAATGACCGGTTCCGGCTCTGCTTTCGCTGGACGAGCGCCGGTGCCGCTGACGTTGAACTCGCGGACTACCACTAGGCAGGAGGCAGGCAATGACACATTTGAAGCCGGTGACGCCAGGGGAACTCCTGCTGCATGAGTTCCTCACCCCGATGGGACTGTCGCAGTACCGGGTCGCAAAGGAGATCGGCGTCGCGCCGCAGCGCATCGGGGAGATCGTGGCGGGGAAGCGGTCGATCACGGCGGACACCGACCTGCGGCTCTGCCGGTTCTTCGGCCTGTCGAACGGCTATTGGCTGCGGGCGCAGGCGGCGCACGATACCGAAGTTGCCGCCCGCCAACTGGCTCCCACACTACGCCGCATCAAGCCGTGGGTGAGTTCGGCCGCGTAGCTGTTCGCCGCAGTCGGCACCCCTGCCTGCACGCCGGCCGACCGTGTCCGCTGGGCTACGCTTCTCCTGCTGCGCGCCAAGGCCGTCGCCTTCGCCGTCGAGCACAACCGCCGACACAGGCGGGGCGGGGCGACCGCTGCCGCGGCGAAGTTCCGCGTTCCCTCTGCCAGCGTGCGCAACTGCGTCCTGAGGGAACGCAGCTCGGGCCCGGGCTCCGCCGATCCCGCGGCGACGGCGCTGCGGGCGGAGTACGAGGAACTCAAGCAGGCGCTGTAGCGCGCCATCGCGTGTTCTGGCAACGTCATGCACGTGCAATGCGTCCTGGACGTGCGCTACATAGAAGACGCACTCATCGGGAATTACCGGCCAGCGTGCGTCCGCGACATGTTCTTCTTGGCCGCGAACCCCGCATGGCGTGCGGGGCCACGGTCGCTAGTTCGGAAACCATCGGTGACGATCGCGTTGGATTGATGGTGGGGCGCGCTCTGTGCCGCACAGCTTGGGCCGCATGCCCGCCACAGCGCCCACGGCAGACACAGCACTGCCATTCACACCGGACGACGCACTCGCCGTCCTCAAGACAGTCTTCGGCTACCCTGCGTTCCGGGGCCAACAGGCCGAGGTGGTTGCCCACGTCGCTGCGGGGGGCAACGCGTTCGTCCTGATGCCGACCGGTGGGGGCAAGTCACTCTGCTATCAAGTGCCGGCGTTGCTCCGAGGTGGAGTCACCGTCGTGATCTCGCCGCTGATCGCGCTGATGCACGACCAGGTGGCGGCACTGACCCGTCGTGGCGTGCGGGCGGCGATGCTCAATTCGACGCTCACGAGAGACGATACCGCTCGGGTGGAACGCGCGGTGCGGGATGGCGGGATCAGCCTCCTGTACCTGTCACCCGAGCGTCTCGTCACTGCGCGATGCCTGTCGCTCCTGGCCGCCAGCCCGCTCGCCCTCTTCGCGATCGACGAGGCGCATTGCATTTCCGAGTGGGGACACGACTTTCGCCCGGAATACCTCTCGCTCTCGCTGCTCCACGAACGATTTCCATGCGTGCCGCGCATCGCACTCACCGCAACGGCCGACGCGCAGACGCGCGCCGAAATCGTCCAGCGCCTCCACCTTGGGGATGGGCGGGTATTCCTGTCGAGCTTCGATCGCCCGAACATCCGCTATCGGGTCGTCGAGAAGCGGAACGTGCACACCCAGCTGCTCGCGTTCATTCGCCAGCGGCACGCCGGCAAGACGGGCGTGGTGTATTGCCAGTCCCGCAGCAAGGTGGAGGAGACGGCGGCCTTTCTCGACGCGCACGGGATTTCCGCTCTGCCCTACCACGCCGGCCTCAGCGCGAGTGCACGGCAGGACAACCAGGCGTGGTTCCTCGAGCGCCGTGGCGTCGTGATGGTTGCGACGATCGCGTTCGGGATGGGCATTGACAAGGCGGACGTGCGATTCGTGGCACACATCGACGTGCCGAGGAGTGTCGAGGGGTACTATCAGGAGACGGGCCGCGCAGGGCGCGACGGGTTGCCGGCAGAGGCGTGGATGGCATACAGCCCTCACGACGCCGAGCCGCTGTACCAGCAGATACGGCAGTCGTCGGCTTCAGGAGTCCGGCGCCTGATCCAGGCGTCCAAGCTCGACGCCGTGCTCGCGCTCTCGGAAACCGCCGAGTGTCGGCGTGTGCGATTGCTGAGGTACTTCGGCGAGTCGAGCCGCGCGTGCGGCGCGTGCGACACCTGCACGAATCCGCCCCGGTCGGCAGACGCCACTCCCGCCGTGCGACGACTGCTGGCGTGCATCAAGGCGGAGCGGCAGCAGGCGAACGCCGGGCAGGTCATCGGCGCTCTGCGCGCCGACGGGCGCACGCCGTGTGAGGAAGAATGGCGCGCCATCGTCCGCCAGTGCGTTGCGCTCGGCATCGTCGCTATAGATCACGAGACGGGCGGCGCACTGAAGTGGACGAGCGAGAGCAGCGGCGTGTTCGGGGAGCGTCGAAAGATCGTTCTTCGCCGCTGGCGTGCGCCCCGCAAGGCGACGGAAGTGAAACACCGGACGCGGCCTCCGCGAGACCTGGGCACGTACGCGACGCTGCTTGTGCGGCTGCGCGCGTGGCGTGCCGACCGCGCGCGGCAGCTGGGCGTACCGGTGCACGTGGTCTTTCACGATGCGACGCTGATGGAGATTGCGCGCCGCCAGCCACGGTGGAGGTGGACGTTGGGACGGATACCGGGCGTCGGGGCGAACAAGCGCGCCGCATTCGGCGACGACATCCTGAAGCTTGTGGCGGGTGTAGTCGCGCGCACGCGACGGCGCTAGCCAGCGGGCGTTAGCCCCGGGGGATCGGCAACCACTCAAAGTGCGCGACGGCGCGGGCGCCGTTTGCCGCGCCGCCCCGGCTTGATGGCGGGAACCGTCGGGTGCGCCGCGCTCGGGGCGCAGATACAACGAGGGGACCGGCAAACATCGCCAGTCCCCTCGCCCCGCTGTCCGGCTTCGGGGGGCTCAGCCGATGGACAGGTGATTGAACAGGAACAGGAACGCCACGAGCGTGCAGGCGGCGATGACCAGCGGGCCCGTGAACAGCGCGCGGAAGAGCTTGTGGTCGTACTTGAGGTGCATGTAGAACATCACGACGACGGTGAACTTGACCGCCGACATGATGAGCAGGGCGGGCACGAACGCCCGGCTCGCCACGACGGCGGGCACGTAGTAGGCCCACACCTCGACGACGGTGATGAGCGTCAGCCAGAGGGCCACCCACGTGTACTGCTTCCAGGTGGGGTGTTCGTGCACGTGGTCAGCGTGGGCGCGATCAGTGGACATGGTCGTTGGCCTCTTACTTGATGAGGTAGACGAGCGTGAAGATCGCGATCCAGACGACGTCCACGAAGTGCCAGTACAGCGCGCAGATGTCCACGAGCAGCGCGTCCTTGGGGCCGAGCCCGCGCTTCATGTCAATGAACAGCAGGGTCATGAGCCAGAGCACGCCCACGGCGACGTGCGTGCCGTGGAAACCCGTCAGGGTGAAGAACGACGACCCGAACAGGTTGGTCTTGATGGTCAGCCCTTCGTGCACGAACGAGGTGAACTCGTACGCCTGGAAGCCGAGGAAGATCGCGCCCGCGATGGCGGTGGCGAGCAGCCAGAACTTCGACGAGCCGCGCAGCCCGGTGTAGCCCGGCTTGCCCTTCATCTCCACGGCCTCGAGGGCGAGCACCATGAAGAGCGACGACATGAGCAGGACGAAGGTCGACGCCGACGTCACCGGGATGTTCAGGATGGGCTGGAAGACCTGGCCCGAGGGCGAGGTCCAGACCTCGTGCGGCAAGGGGCCGACGACGGACCGCCCCTTGTAGATGAGATAGGTCGAGATGAGCGATGCGAACAGCATGCACTCCGACCCGATGAAGGCCCAGATGGCGATCTTCCGGTTGTCGAGGCCGGTGGTCGTGTAATGGTGGTGCTCGGGCGCCTCGTGGGCGCCCGCGACGGTCGCTGCGGCAGAAGCCACGGTCATCATCTCCGGTTACTCGAGGGGGCTCGTGAGCCACGCATACAGCGAGCCCACCATGAAGGCGGTGCCGCCGAGCATGATCGCCAGGGCCAGCGGGGTCTTGCCGGCGTGCAGAACGATGAGGCCGCTCATCATCACGATGAGGCCAAGGGCGACGCAGAACGGCTTGACCGTGTTGAACGGCATCGGAATGCCGAGTTCCGCAGCGGTCTTTCGCTCGGTCTCCTCGTGCATCGGCACCGCGTGGGCGTCAGTGATGGTCGCCGAGTCGGCGTGCGAGTGCTCGATGCCCGCGGTGCGCTCGGGGGACTTGAGGTCCCACATCGGGTACCGCGACGTCACCTCGGGAATCTCGGCGAAGTTGTAGTCCGGCGGCGGCGAGGGGATGGACCATTCGAGCGTCGGCGCCCCCCACGGATCGTTGCCGGCCAGCGGCCCGCGCTTGCGGCTGCGGAAGAAGTTGACCGCGAAGATCACGCCGGCGAGCACCAGCATGTACGTGCCGACGGTCGACATCATGTTGAACAGGTCCCAGCCCTGGCCCGCGTCGTACGTGTAGATGCGCCGTGGCATGCCCAGCATGCCGCTGAAGTGCATGGGGAAGAACGTCAGGTTCAGGCCGATGAAGTTGAGCCAGAACTGCCACGTGCCGAGCGTCTCGCTCATGAAGTGGCCGGTCATCTTCGGATAGTAGTGATAGATGCCCGCGAAGATGCCCATCATGGCGCCACCGTACAGCACGTAGTGGAAGTGCGCCACGATGAAGTACGTGTCGGTCTGCTGCAGGTCGGACGGCGGCGAGGAGTGCATGACGCCCGAGATGCCGCCGATGGTGAACATCGCGATGAGGCCGATGGCGAACTTCATCGACGTCGGGAAGCGGAGCGAGCCGCCGTACATCGTCGCGATCCAGTTGAAGATCTTCACGCCCGTCGGCAGGCCGATGAGCATCGTCGCCACGGAGAAGATCGAATCCGCCACCGGCCCCATGCCCACCGAGAACATGTGGTGCGCCCAGACGCCGAAGCCGAGGAAGCCGATCATGATGCCCGAGTAGGCCATCACGTTGTAGCCGAACAGCGGCTTGCGGCTGTGCGTCGGGAGCACTTCCGACACGAGGCCGAAGGCCGGCAGGATGAGGATGTAGACCTCGGGGTGCCCGAACACCCAGAACAGGTGCTGCCAGAGCAGCGGGTCGCCGCCGGCGGCCACTTCGTAGAACTGCGTCCCGAAGAACCGGTCGACCTGCAGGAAGAAGAGCGCGGCCGTGATGACGGGGAAGGCGAGGATGACGAGGAACTGCACGACGAACGACATCCACGTGAACATCGGCATGCGCATGAGCGTCATGCCCGGTGCTCGCATGTTGATGATCGTCGTGATGAAGTTGAAGGCCGCGGCCAGCGACGAGATGCCGAGGATCTGCAGGCCGAGGACCCAGAAATCCATGTTGAAGCCGGGCGAGTACGTCGGCCCCGACAGCGGGGCGTAGCCGAACCAGCCGCCGTTGGGCGCCACGGCGAAGAAGATCGGCAGCGTGATGAACAGGCCACCGAGCGCGTACACCCAGTACGAGAAGGCGTTCAGGCGCGGGAAGGCGACGTCGCGCGCGCCGATCTGCAGCGGGATGAGGTAGTTGAAGAAGGCGGCCGACAGCGGCATGATGACGAGGAAGACCATCGTCGTGCCGTGCATCGTGAACAGCTGGTTGTAGAACTCGGCCGAGACGACGTGCAGGTTCGGCTTGGCCAGCTGCGTGCGGATGATCGTCGCCTCGATGCCGCCGACCATCAGGTAGAAGAGGGCGGTGTAGAGGTAGAGGATGCCGATGCGCTTGTGATCGACGGTGGTCAGCCAGATCCAGAGGCCGGTCTGTTCCCCGGTCTGCGCCGCGCCGGTTGCGTGCGCCGGAGCGCCAGGATGTGCCATGGGTTCCATATCTCCGGGGGCTACTTGAGGGACATCAGGTAGGCGACGACGTCAGCGATCTGCCTGTCGTCGAGCCCGCCGGCGCTGACCTTCATCTTGAGCATCGCGTTGTACTCACCCGTGCCAAAGGTCGGCATGGCACTGCCCGGCTTCATGGCCGGCGCGTTCTTGATCCAGAGCGCGAGCGCCTTGGCGTCGGTACGGTACAGGCCGGCCGCGAAGGTGTGACGCGAGCCGACGTGCGTGAGGTTCGGACCCTTGGCCTGGTCGTCGGTGAGGTACTGCGTCTCGCCCTTGATGTTGTGGCAGGTGAGGCACGGCGCCTTGGCGAGGTTCGTGACGATCGCGCGGCCGGCTACGGCGTTGCCCGCGGCAAGCAGCGACTCGTCGAACGGTGTCGCCGGCAGCGGCGTGGTGGGCAGCGTGTAGGCCTTCATGCGCTCGAGCGGATAGACCCACGCCTCGGGGGCGGCGGCGGCCGTGGCGCCTGGCATGTCATGCATGCCGGCCATGCCGGGCATTCCCGGCATCGCGGCCATCTTCACGGGCAGGGCTTTGGCGCCCTTTCCCGTGTCGGCCGCGGCGGCGGCGGCAGCGGCCGCCGCCGGAGACCCGATGGCCAGCGTCTTCTGGTGCGCCACCCACTTCTCGAACTCGTCGGGCGTGACGGTGAAGGCGCGGAAGCGCATGTTGGCGTGGCTCGCCCCGCAGTACTCCGCGCAGGCGCCGTTCCAGGCGCTCGACGTGAGGTCCGACTTGGGCGTGAACCAGAGATAGTTGGTGCGGTTGGCGATCAGGTCGCGCTTGCCGCCCAGCTGGGGAATCCAGAAGGAATGCAGCACGTCGCGCGTGCGGAGCGAGAAGTTGGCCGTCTTGCCGATCGGCAAGTACACCTCGTTGGCCGTCACGATGCCGTACTGCGGATAGCGGAACTCCCACCACCACTGATGGCCGATGACCTCGATCTGCACGGCGCCGTCGGGGGCCTTCCGCTGCGTCTCGAAGATCGTCCGCACGGTGGGGACCGCGAGGAAGACCAGGATGAGGGCGGGAATGGCGGTCCACGTGATCTCGAGCGCCGCGTTGCCGTGGATCTGGCGCGGGGCGGGCCCGCCCTCGCGCCGGCGGAACTTGAAGATCGTGTACACGAGAAGCACCTCGACCACCACGAACACGATCGTGCCGAGCAGCAGCATGCGATCCCAGAGGAACACGGCGAGCGTGTTCAGCTCGGTGTTGTGACTGAACGTGGAGTTCGGGTAGTCCTTACCACACGCGGAGAGCGCCAGCATGACGATCGCAAGAACGGCGACCGACTGGAGCCGGCGCAGAGCCAACTTGGGCATCAGCGGTGACGATTGGGGGTGAGAAACCCGGCGGTGAACGGGCCGGGGGGCAGGCGTGTCAGGAAAATCCGCCGAAACCTACCCCGATTCGCAGGGCGTTTCAAGTACACGCGCGTGCGGGAAACACCTACAAGTCGTTGCCGGACCTGCGATTAAGCGGCTGGCTTGGCGAGCGCATTTCGTGCGGCGTCACCCCCGCCGGCACTCACTCCGGCGCGATCGTGATGTCCACCGAGTGGTCGCGCTTCACCTTCTTCTCGGCGAAATCGATCATCTGGCGGAGTCCGCCGATGTGTTCGCGGTAGGCGCGGAGCTTGTTCTGGTCGCCGCCGCCGCGGCCGGCCACCAAGAGCATCGACGACACGTAGTCGGCGATGGGGCCGAATTGCCCCTTCAGGGAGCCCACAAGAGGTGCGGCCATGCGCTTGAGCTGCATGGGCATCACGCCAAGCGGCTTCTTGTTCTGGACCTCCATCGCCATCCGCTCGACCAGACCGTGCATCGACTGGATGGTGACGAGGGCCCCCTCGAGGGTCTTCAGTTTCTGCGCGCCAGCGCCGTCGAGCTTGGTGGAAGCCATGGAGAGAGCGGGACAGAGTGGGACGGAAGGCGAACGACCGACCTGTGCATTATACCACGAATCGCGCGCCGTCGTTCGCTGTCGTTTCTGTAGTACTCGGTCGTCCTCTGTCGTTTCCGTCCCTACACCATCCTGCTCGGATCCAGCGCTCGCTCCAGCTCCTCCTTGGTCAGCAACTTGCGCTCGAGCACCAACTCGTACACCCCGCGTCCGGTCGCCAGCGCCTCCTTGGCCACCTCGGTGCAGACCTCGTAGCCGATCACCGGCACGAGCGCCGTCACGATCCCTATTGAACGCTGGACGAAGTCGCGCAGCCGGTCGGGGTTGGCCGTGATCCCGGTGATGCACTTGGTTCGCAGCATGTGCACCGCCGCCGTCATCTCGCGGATGTTCTGCAGCAGCCGATAGGCAATGACCGGCTCGAAGACGTTCAGCTGCAGCTGCCCACCCTCGGCGGCCATCGTGACGGTCATGTCGCCGCCGATGACGTCGAAGCACACCTGGTTCACCGCTTCCGGAATTACCGGATTGACCTTGCCGGGCATGATGCTCGACCCCGGCTGCATCGGCGGCAGGTTGATCTCGCCGAAGCCCGTGCGCGGCCCGGACGAGAGCAGGCGGAGGTCGTTGCAGATCTTGCTCAGCTTCACGGCGCAGCGCTTGAGCACGCCGGAGAGTTGCACGAACGCGCCCGTGTCGGACGTGGCCTCCACGAGGTCGGGGGCAGTAATGAGTGACAGACCCGTGATCTCGCTGAGGTGCGCGCGTACGGCCTCGGGATAGCCGGTCGGGGCGTTGAGGCGCGTGCCGATGGCCGTGGCGCCCATGTTGATTTCGCGAATGAGGGCCTGCGCCTCGCCCAGCCGGTCGATGTCCTCGGCGATGGTGTGCCCGAACGCGGCAAACTCCTGCCCGAGCGTCATCGGCACGGCGTCCTGCAGCTGCGTGCGGCCCATTTTCACCAGCGCCTTGAACTCGTCGCCCTTGGCGAGGAAGGCGTCCACCAGCTCGCGCATGCCGTCGCGCAGGCCGTTGATGCTGGCGTGCAGCGAGAGCTTCACGGCGGTGGGATAGACGTCGTTGGTGCTCTGGGACCTGTTGACGTGGTTGTTGGGGTGGCAGTGGTCGTAGTCGCCGCGCGCGTGGCCGAGCAGCTCGAGCCCGCGGTTGGCGATGACCTCATTGGCGTTCATGTTGGTCGAGGTGCCGGCGCCGCCCTGGATCATGTCCACGAGGAAGTGCTCGTGGTGGCGGCCCGCCTGCACCTCGCGCGCCGCCTGCCGGATGGCATCCGTCAGCGGCTGGTCGAGCAGGCCGAGGTCGCGATTGGCGAGCGCCGCCGCCTCCTTGACTTGCGCCAGGGCAATGACGAGCGCGGGGAACTCGCGCAGCGGGACGCCGGTGATGGGGAAGTTCTCGAGGGCGCGCAGCGTCTGGACGCCGTACAGCGCCGCGTCGGGGACTTCGCGCTCGCCGAGCAGGTCGTGCTCCACGCGGGTGTTGCCGCTCTCATATCCCATGGCGCGGCCGTGCCCCACGAGCGTGGCGGAGGTGTTCTTGAGGCGGCTCGCGATGGCCCGAGCGGCCCGGCCGAGGAGCGCCGCGTGCAGTTGCGGCGTGTCCTTGAGCGCGGGCACCACGGCCTTCATGGGGAAGACGATGGCCTCGGTGGGCTCGAGGGCGATGGCGGTGGTGCCGTGAAGCGTCTCCTCGAGCAGCACCCCTTCGCCCACCACCTCGCCGGCGCCCAGCGTGGCGAGGCGCGTGACGACGCCCCCGTGCGCCTGTTCGATGGCCACGCTGCCGGCCACGATGACGGCGAAGAACGACCGTGGCGTGCTCGCGATAAAGAGCGCTTCGCCGGCCGCGAACTGCTGCGGGGCACCGCACTTGGCGAGGTTCCAGAGGAGCGTGTCGGCGAGGCCCTCGAAGAAGGGGATGGCCTTGAGCTGGTGCTGGAGGGGCATGGGAGGGGGAACCGGAATTCGGATGACGGAATTCGAATTCGGATTCGGAATTAGAATTGGTTGGGGGACAGGGATGACCAAACGTGCGGCGCCACCGCCTGGGGCGGCGGCGAACCGTACGTCGA
>JBBQZD010000028.1:0-18254 GCA_038208045.1 Gemmatimonadales bacterium
CAGTTGGGAGAGCACCGGCTTTGCAAGCCGGGGGTCATCGGTTCGAACCCGATACGCTCCATTCGCGCGACCACGGGGGCCGGCAACCGCGGGTCTCCGTTCGCACATCAGCCAATCGTGAAGTCGCACCGCACCGCAAAGCCGCAACCTCTTATGCCACAGTAGTTTGGCGTGTAGGGAAAATCCGTACATTTTATCGGCTCCACGATGCTGGCTAACGGGCCGCCAACCCGCGTGATTTCGGACGTGCAGATCTCCGCCCCCCTTCTCGCACCTGATCTCGCGCTCGACGCGCGGGGTGTGGCGCGCCGCTTCGGTGCCCGCTGGGTGCTGCGCGGCGTCAACCTGCAGGTGCGCGCCGGCGAGATCGTCGGCCTGCTCGGCCACAACGGCTCGGGCAAGAGCACGCTGCTGCGCATCGTGGCGACGCTGCTCAAGCCGTCGGCGGGCGACGCATACGTGTTCGGCGCCAACGTCAAGACCGAGGGCGACGAGGTGCGCCGCCACATCGGGTTCTTCGCGCATGTGCCCGGGCTGTACGACGACCTCACTGCGCGCGAGAACCTCTCGTTCGCGGCGACGATGCTGGGCCTGCCCACGGCCGACATCGACGCGGCGCTCGAGCGCGTGGGCCTCACCCACGTGGCGCACGAGCGCGTGCGCGGCTTCTCCGCCGGCATGCAGCGCCGCCTGTCGCTGGCGCGCCTGGTGTTGCAGCGGCCGCGCTTCCTGCTGCTCGATGAACCGTACAACAATCTGGACACGGCCGGCATCGCGCTGATGAACGGCTTCATTCGCGAACTGGGCGAGGCGGGCGGCGCGGCGCTGATCGTCGTGCACGACCTCGCCACGGCCACGCCCGTGCTCGAGCGCACCGTCACCATCCGCGAGGGGCGCATCGCCCCGGCCACCGCGGAGGACGCCACGCACGTGGCCGGCTCACCCGCGCCCAGCATCCTGCCCACGGGCGCGGCGGGAATCTCCTGATGGCCTTCCGCGACGACCTGCGTCGAGTGCGCGCCATCGTGTGGAAGGACCTCACGACCGAGCGCCGGTCCAAGGCCGGCTTCAATGCCGTGGCGGCGCTCGGCGTCACCATCCTGGTGCTCTTCGGCTTCGCGCTCGGCCCCGACGCGCAGGCGCTGCGCGACGCCGCGGCGGGCGCGCTCTGGCTGGCGGTACTCTTCGCGGGCGTCCTTGCCTTCAACCGCAGCTACCAGGTGGAGCTCGACGGCGGCGCGCTCGAGGCGCTGCTGCTCTACCCGGGGGCGCGGTGGGCCATCTTCGCCGGGAAGTTCATTGCCAACCTGATCTTCGTCGTGGCCATGCTGGTCATCGTCGTGACCGTCGGCCTGGTGCTCTTCCAGGTGACGGTGCCCTCCGACTGGGGGAAGATCGTCGGCATCATGCTCCTCGGCGTCGTCGGACTCGTCGCGCTCGGCACGTTCTACGCCGCCATGTCCAGCCGCAGCCGCGCCCGCGAGGTGCTGCTGCCGCTGTTGCTGTACCCGATGCTCATCCCGGTGCTGCTGGCCTCCATGGAAGCCACCAAGGCGTTCCTGCAGGGCGACCTGATGAACCAGGCCGGCTCGTGGGCACAGATGCTCGGGCTGTTCGACGTGATCTTCCTGGTCGCGACCTTCCTTGCCTTCGAATACGTGATCGAGGTCTGAGCCTGCCATGACCACTGACCGCAGTACCTTCGATCCCCCCAAGGCCGGCTGGTGGCCGGCGTTCGGGTGGGTGTCGTTCGCCTTCTTTGCCTTCACGCAGGTCTACGCCGTGGTCACGTCGCCGGCCGACCGCATGATGGGGCACATGCAGAAGATGATGTACGTGCACGTGCCGGCCGCGTGGGTGACCTTCCTCGCGTTCGGCATCGTGCTCGCGGCCTCCGTGCTCTTCCTGTGGAAGGAGGACGAGCGGCACGACCTGATCGCCGCGTCGGCCGCCGAAGTCGGGTCGGTCTTCTGCGCGCTGACGCTGATCCTCGGCATGCTCTGGGGGCGGCCGACGTGGGGCGTCTGGTGGTCGTGGGATGCCCGGCTCACCAGCACGCTGGTGCTCTTCCTGATCTTCGTGGGGTATCTCGCCCTGCGGTCATTCGTCGAGGACCCGCAGCGCCGCGGGCAGTGGAGCGCGGCGGTGGGCATCCTCGGCGCGATCAACGTGCCGATCGTCTGGATGTCGGTGAAGTGGTGGCGGACGCTGCACCAGCTGCAGTCGAACCCCCGCTCGCTCGATCCAGTCTACCTGCGCGGCCTGATGCTGAATTTCCTCGCGTTCACGCTCCTGATGGTCTTCTTCATCCGCCGGCGGTACGAGGCGGCGCGGTACGAACGGGCGGCGGAGCATGCGTCGCAGGCGGCCGCCCTCGGAGGGTACGATGGCTGAGAGTACGCTGGGCTACGTGGTGGCGTCGTACGTCCTCACGTGGGTGGTGATCCTGGGAATGCTGGTGCGGGTGCTCGGCGCGGTGCGCCAGGCCCGCCACGAATACGAAGCGGTGGTCAAGGGAGACTTCAACTCATGACGAGCAAGAAAAATCGCAAGTGGGTCGCGATCGGCGCGGTGGGCATCATGGTCATCGCCTTCGGCTGGCTGATTTACGGCGGCCTCGACAGCAACGTCGTCTACTTCCTCACGCCCAAGGAACTTGCGGCGAAGGGAGAAAAGGGCATGGACGTGCCGGTGCGGCTGGGCGGACAGGTGAAGCCGGGGTCGGTGGACTGGAACGACTCGACGCTCGTCCTGCGCTTCGCCGTCACCGACGGCAGCAGCGAGATTGCCGTGCACTCCAAGGGCGCGCCGCCCCAGATGTTCAAGGACGGCATGGGCGTGGTGGTCGAGGGCCGGTATGGCCGTGACGGCGTCTTCCAGAGCACGAGCCTGATGGTGAAGCACAGCAACGAGTACAAGGCACCCGGCAAGGGCGAGAAGCCGGCGGAAATGTACAAGTCGCTCATGAAGGGGTCGGGCGCATGACCCGTCTCATCGCGTCCGACGCGATCATCATTGCCCTGCTGGTCACCGTCCTCGGCGCCGTCCTGGCGCCGGTGGCGGTGCGCTCGGGGCGCCGCCAGTGGCTGTCGCTGACCTATGCGGCGGTGTACACGAACTTCCTGCTCGTTACCGTCTCGACGCTGGCCCTGGTCTGGGCGCTCGCGACGCACGACTTCAGCATTTCGTACGTGGCGCAGGTCGGCAGCCGCGCGACGCCGACCTTCTACACGATCATCTCGCTGTGGGGAGCGCTCGAGGGCTCGATCGTCTTCTGGGCCTGGGTGCTTGCGATGTACGGCGCGGCCGTCGTCTGGTTCAACCGGAAGCGCGCGGGCAATCTGGTGCCCTACGCCGCCATGACGATGCTGCTGGTGCAGACGTTCTTCCACATTCTGCTCGTCGGCCCGGCGAATCCGTTTCACCTGGTGTCGCCGGTGCCGATGGATGGCCCGGGGCCGAACCCGCTGCTCCAGAACCACATCCTGATGGGCGTGCACCCGCCGCTGCTGTACCTGGGCTACGTGGGCTTCGCGGTGCCGTTTGCCTTTGCCATCGGTGCGATGCTGGCTGGCGAGGTGAACGACGGCGACTGGATTCGCCTGACGCGGCGCTGGACGCTGGTCGCGTGGGGCTTCCTCAGCGCCGCCATCATCGCCGGCATGTGGTGGTCGTACGAAGTGCTCGGCTGGGGCGGCTACTGGGCGTGGGATCCCGTCGAGAATGCCTCGTTCATCCCGTGGCTCACGGCGACGGCCTACCTGCACTCGGTGATGGTGCAGGAGCGGCGCGGCATGCTGAAGCTGTGGAACCTGAACCTGATGGTCGGCACCTTCGTACTGACGATCCTCGGCACGTTCCTGACGCGCTCGGGCATCATCTCGTCGGTGCACGCCTTCACGCAGGGCACCATCGGCTACTACTTCCTGGCGTTCATCGCCGTCGTGCTCGTGGCGACGGTGGCGCTGGTGGCGGGCAACAGCGAAAAGCTCGGCTCCACCGGGCGGCTCGACGCGCCGCTGTCGCGCGAAGTGGCGTTCCTGCTGAACAACCTGTTCCTCACCGTCTTCATGTTCACGGTGCTCGTCGGGACGCTCTTCCCGCTGATCGCCGAGGCCGCGCGCGGCGTGAAGGTCAGCGTGGGCGAGCCGTTCTTCAATCGCATGACGCTGCCCATGATGGTGGCGCTGCTCTTCCTGATGGGCGTGGGGCCGGCATTGCCGTGGAAGCGGGCGGCCGGACCCGAGTTGAAGAGCAAGCTGCTCCCCGGCGTCATCGTCGGGCTGCTGGCGGGGGCCTTCGGGATCGTCGCCGGCGCGCGCAATCCGTACGCGGTGCTCGCCTTCACGTTCGCGGGCTTCGCCTTCACGGTGAACGTCGGCGAGTTCGTGAGCGGGGCCCGGGCCCGCGTGGCGGCGCTCGGGGAGTCGTTCCTGGTGGCGCTCGTGCGCCTCGTGGCGGCCAACCGCCGCCGGTACGGCGGCTACGTGGCGCACCTCGGCATCGTGCTGGTGGCCGTGGGCGTGGCGGCGTCGAGCACGTTCAAGACGGAGCGCGAGGCCACGCTCAAGCCGGGCGAGACGGTGACGCTGGCGGGGCATACGTTGCGGCTGAAGGCGGCGTGGGGGCGTGAAGAGGCGCAACGGTCGGTGATTGGCGCCACGATGGAGCTGATGGACGGCGACCGCGTGGTGGACGTCATCGAACCGAAGATGAACTACTATCCCATGTCGCAGCAGCCCGTGCCGACGCCGCAGGTGCGCAGTTCGCTCCGCGGCGACCTCTACCTGAACCTGATGGCCTTCCGGGAAGACGGCTCGAACGTGACGGTCAAGGTCATCTGGGAGCCGCTCGTGCCGTGGATCTGGTTTGGCGGCATGGTGATCGTGCTGGGTGCGCTCATCGGCATCTGGCCGACGTCCCGACGTGGCGCGGCGGCGGTTCCGCAACCGCAGGACGCGACGACATGAACTGGAAGCGCGCGATGATCGCGGCCTTCACGGCCGTTCCGGTGATCGGACTGCTCGCGTGGGGGCTGACCCGGGATCCGAACAACATCCCGTCACCGCTGCCCGGGCGGCAGGCGCCGGCGTTCACGCTGGCCGTCTTCGCGCCGGGGCAGGGCGACCTGCGCCGTCCGATCGGCGACACCGTGAGTCTCGCCGCCCTGCGCGGCAAGGTCGTGGTCATGAATTTCTGGGCGTCGTGGTGCCTGGCCTGCCGCGACGAGCACGAGGCGCTGTCCACGGTGGCGCGGCAGTATACGGGCCAGCCCGTGCAGTTCCTCGGCGTCCTGTACAACGACGTGCCCGACAAGGGGCGCGCGTGGATCGCCGAGATGGGGGGGCAGTCATACCCGTCAGTGGACGATCCCGGCGCGCGCGTGGCCATCGACTACGGCCTGTACGGTGTGCCCGAGACCTTCTTTCTCGATGCCGCGGGCCGGGTGGCGTACAAGCACACGGGTCCTGTGTCGCCCGGGATCGTGCGCCTGAAAGTCGATTCGCTCATGGCCGCTGCGGCGCTGCAGGCCGCGCTCGACACGGGCAAGGTCGCGCCCGCCGTGGATACCTCTTTGGGGAAGGCACGATGATCCGGCTTCGTGGACTGATGCGCGCCGCCTGCGGTGGCGCCGTGACGCTGGCGCTCCTGGGTGTGTCGGCACGGGCCCAGCAGCCCGAACTGCCCGCGGCGCCCAAGGGGGCCCCGCAGGACAGCGGCGCGCTGCGCGTGCAGGTGCAGGGCACGCTCACCGATGCGCAGAAGAACGACGTGGGGCTCGAGAACAAGACCAAGGAGGTGGCGTCGGAGCTGTCGCAGCAGATGCGCACCGTGGTGAAGGAGCAGTTGGCCGCCGGCAAGTCCGAGCAGGAGGTGAAGGACTATTTCATCTCCAAGTACGGCGAGTGGATCCTGCTGCAGCCGCAGGCGCACGGGTTCAACCTCGTGGTGTATGCGCTGCCGATCGTCCTCGTGCTGGGCGGGGCGGGCCTGATCGTGCTGCTCGTACGCCGGTGGACGGCGGTGCCCGCGACCGCCGGTCCGGGGACCGACGACGTCTCGTAGCCCGGTGCGCCTCGCGGGGCGCGCCGGCAGGCCAACAGCGAGGCGCAGGCCGGCCGAGACGGATTACAAAACCGTCATCTTGAGGTCACGGTCCGGTAGGGCGACCGATTGCATCGTGTAGAGGGAAGACCCGCGGAGGATTTGCGGACTTCTCCCTCACCCGCAACCGGATCGGAGACTATGAAAAGACTGACGATGTCACTGCTCGCCCTGGCCGCGATGCTCGCGCCGGTGCAGGCGCGCGCGATTCCTGCGTGGTCGCGCCTCACGGGCGCGTCCTGCTCGATGTGCCATGCCACGCCCACGTGGCAGCTCAACAAGAACGGCCTGGACTTCCTGAAGAACGGGCACCGGATGGAAGCGCTGAAGCTGGATGCCAAGGACCAGAAGTTCGAGAACTACTTCAGCCTGCTCTTCAAGGGTCGCATGTACAACGACCAGTGGGACAAGGCGCGCACGGGCAACCTGTACAAGAACCGCGCGAAGACGCAGTTCGAACTGCACTCAATGGCGATCTACACCGGCGGCGCCCTCAGCGACCGGCTGTCGTACTTCGCCGAGATCTACCTCAGCGAGAACTCCGGCGCGACGTCGGGCAGCAACATCGTGCAGGGCGACGCCTCGCGGAAGAAGCTGGCCGAGGCCTTCCTGCAGTACAACGCGCCGATCGGCGCAAGCAAGGATGCGTTCCTGAAGTTCCGTGCCGGAGCGCTCGTTCCCGAGATCATCCACGTGTTCGGCGTGGGCGCCCGCAGCGCGGAGCAGCGCGCCATCGTCCTCAACGACGCACTGGCCGGCAACAGCAACACGTACCGGCCGTTCACGCGGCAGCAGGGCATCGAGGCGTCGGTGGTGCACAACCGGTTCGACGTCGTGCTTGGCGCCACCAACGGCTCGGACGCCTCGACCACGAACTCGCTGGATGCCGACACCGACAAGGACCTCTACGCCTCGGCGCTGCTGAACCTGGACAGCCATGAGTCGGCCATTGGCATCATGCGCCACAATGGCAAGTTCACGAACTACAAGACCAAGCAGGATCCGAGCACGGACATCCTGTTCAAGAACGAGTTCAGCAAGACCGCACTGGTCGGCCGCTTCGTTCGCGACAACTGGCGCCTGGTGGGCACGTTGTTCGCTGGCGAGGAAACCATGGACGCCGCCGGCAAGAAGACGAACAACCTCGGCTACTACGCGCTGGCCGACTATAACTTCACCGAGAATCTCGGCATCTACACCCGCTTTGACCGCCTCGACCCGAACACGGACCTCAGCAACAACGAGACGTCGCAGATCCTGTTCGGCATCAACGGCATGTTCTTCCAGAGCGACAAGTCCGGCGCCCGCTGGAACATCGAGTACTCGCGCAAGAACACGTACCTCGGCGGCGGCATCTCCGCGGCCGGCACCACCAAGTACACCGATGGCCGGTTGTACACCCAGATTACCTGGGGCTTCTAGCACCACGTAGATTTTGGGGTGGGGCGTCGTCCGGTCAGCATGGTTCCCTCCTGCCGTGCTGGCCGGGCGACGTTGGCCCCACTGCTACATCCACGACACGGGCGGCGGCCAGCGCGCCTCACCAATCGGGCACTGTCATGCGCATCCTCATCGTGGACGACGAACGCAAGGCGGCGGAGTACCTGCACAAGGGGCTGACCGAGTCGGGGTATGTCGTCGACCTGGCCTTCAATGGTGACGACGGACTGCATCTGGCCCTCAGCGAGTTCTACGACCTGATTGTGCTCGACGTGATGATGCCGGGGCGAGACGGATGGTCGGTGCTGGCCTCGCTGCGCCGGGCCGGGCGGCAGACGCCGGTCCTGTTTCTCACGGCGCGCGACTCTGTTGACGATCGGGTGAAGGGGCTGGAGTCCGGGGCCGACGACTACCTGGTGAAGCCCTTTGCCTTCTCCGAGCTGCTTGCCCGCATTCGGTCGATCCTGCGGCGCGGTCCGACGCGCCAGCTGGAGCAGCTGACGGCTGCCGACCTCGAGCTCGATATTGCGCGGCATCGGGCCGTGCGTGCCGGCCAGCGGCTCGACCTGACGCCGAAGGAGTTTGCGCTGCTCTCGCTGCTGGTGCGGCGCCGTGGCGAGGTGCTCTCGCGCACACTGATCTCCGAGCTGGTCTGGGAGATGAACTTCGACAGCGATACCAATGTCGTCGACGTCGCCGTGCGCCGGCTCCGCGCCAAGGTGGACGACCCGTTCACGCGCAAGCTGATTCGCACGGTGCGTGGAGTGGGATATGTTCTCGACGAGCAGTAGCCCGGCAGATGCGCCCGGCGCGCCCGGCGCGCCCGGCGCTCCCGGCGCTCCCGGCGTGCCGCCCCGCCGCTGGTCCATCGTCGGTCGCCTGGTCTGGTACTACTCCGGATCAACGTTCGTTCTGCTCGTGCTGGCCGTCGGCGTGCTCTATATGGGGCTTGCCCGCGACCTCGCCCGGCATGACGAGAAGCTCGTGGCGAGCAAGATGCAGGTGTTGCGTCACCTGCTCACCGAGTACTCCCGCAACTCCGAAGCCCTGGCCAGCGAAGTCGAGCATGAGGGCGGCGAGCAGGGCCCGCTGCAGTTCTATATGCGCGTGCTGGATGCCACGGGGCGATTGATCATTGCCACCCCCGGCATGGACGCCCGCGCGCCCGCCGCGTCCTTCCCGGCGCCGGTCGAGGAACGCGCCGAGGCGGCGTCCTGCGCGCCCTGCCGTCGCAGTGCCAGCGGGGACCTGCTGCTGCTTTCCGTGCTGGAGGAGGGGAGCGCGGACTCGGCGGCGCCGCTGGTGCTGCAGGTGGCGCTCGACGTCACCGACACCAACGAAGTGCTCGCCGCGTACCGGCTGACACTGTTCATCGTGATGGGGTTCGGGCTGCTGGCTGCCGCCCTGCTTGGCGGTGTGGTGGCGCGAGCGGCCATGCAGCCCGTGGCGACCATCACGCGTCGCGTGCAGGCCATCACCGCCAGCCATCTCGAGGACCGACTCGCCGAGACGGAGTGGCCGGCGGAACTCAGCGGGCTCGCCGGCGAGTTCGACGCCATGCTCGACCGGCTGCAGGAGTCGTTCACCCGGCTGACGCAGTTCTCCGCCGACCTGGCCCATGCGTTGCGCAACCCGATCAACAACTTGCGGGGTGAGGCGGAGGTGGTGCTGGGCCGGGCTCGGTCTCCCGAGGAGTACCAGCAGTGCCTGGGCTCGAGTCTGGAGGAGTTCGGTCGCCTGTCGCGCCTCATCGACGGCCTGTTGTTCATCGCGCGGGCCGAAGATCCGCATCGGGTCGTCGAGCGGACGCTCTTCCCGGCGGGGAGGGAAGTGGACGCGGTGTGCGAATTCTACGAAGCACTCTCGCAGGAACGCGGCGTGACGGTGGCGTGCGAGGGCGAAGGCCTGGTGCTCGGGGACCCAGTGCTGTTCCGGCGGGCCGTCAGCAACCTGCTGGCCAACGCGCTCAACCACACGCCGGCCGGCGGGCGCGTGACCATGTCTACCTTCGCGCGGCGCGACGGGGCGGTCGAAGTCCGCGTGAGCGACACCGGCGATGGCATCGCGGCAGAGCACCTGCCCAGGGTCTTCGACCGCTTCTATCGCGTCGAGGACGGGCAGGCGCGTGACACGGTCGGGGCTGGCCTGGGGCTTGCCATCGTACGGTCGATCATGCGACTGCACGGCGGTGACGCGGACATCCTGAGCCGCGTGGGAGTCGGCACCACCGTGCGGCTGGTCTTTCCGAAAACGGAGCAGGCGCCGGCGGCGCAGGATCCGACGGCGTAGCTGCCCGCGCGCCCGGGAGCACCGCAGCATGGCACCGCCGACGCGAGGCGCCGGGCAGGAGAACACGCTGGGCAAGGAGCGCCCCGGATTGTGACGCCGCGTTCCGCGTGCGAACTTTGCCCGGACCTTCGCCCACCGGTTGATGATCGACCCCATTGAGCACCTCGCGCGCGACGACAAGTGGTACCTGGGCGCCGGAGACGGGACGCTCTTCGCGCCGACGTACCCCGCCTGGCTCGACACGCCGGGCTTCTGGGACGAGGCGACGATCTACCAGTACGCCTTCGCGCCGCTCTTTACCGTCACGATCCTCGACACGAACGGCCGGGAGATCCCGGCCCGCGCGATCTCGCGCCGTTGGACCCCCGCCGACCTGACGCTCACGTACAAGCTGGCGTCGGGTGTCACCGCCACCGAGGTGCGCACGGTGCATCCGGGCGGGGTGTTCGTGTCGGAGTGGCGCTTCGCCGCGTTCGAGCCGACGCGCCTGCATCTCGTGGCATGGACCGCGCAGGACGGCGCGTCCGTGCCACTGGGCGAGGCCGAGTGGAATGGCGCCGTCTGCTTCCCGCGCATCCTCAGCGACCGGCGGGCACAGCCGCTCCGTGTGCGCGCCGAGCTTGCCTGCGTGGGCGAGGCCACGAGTTGGGCGGCGTACCGCAGCGAAATGAGCGCGGTGCAGCCCGTCTGGAACTACACGCCGTTCGTGGAGAAGTGGCGGGCCGATGCGCTGCCGCGCGAGGTGCGCGACGAAGGGCTCTCGCCTGACGGGCTGTTCTATGCCGCGGTGCACCGCGCCGTGGACGTCGGGTATCCCGGGGCCTCCGCCGTCTTTGCGATGAAGGTCATTGCCGACGACCCGGCGATGCGCGCCGACGCCCCCACCCGTGCCGTGCGCCCGACGCACGGCACCATCGCCGGGGCGAGCCGCCGGCGCTGGCATGCCTGGTTCGAGCGCATGCCGCAACTGGTCTGCTCCGACCCGTATCTCGAGACGTACTACTGGTATCGCTGGTACGGCCTGCACCTCAATGCCACGGCCGGCGGACACGGCCACCACCAGTGGCCGTCGATGTGCGAAGGCCCTGGCTTCTTCCACCAGCCCATCTCGTACTCGGCGCAGTGCCACGTGCGCGAACTCCGCTGGCTCGACGATCCGGCGCACGCCCGCGGCGTACTGCGAACCTTTTTCGGCAACCTGCGCGAGGACGGCTCGCTGCACGGCCGCGTCTACGCCAACCATCTCACCGGCACCGACTACTACCACTCCGACTGGGGCGGCGCCCTGCTGGCGCTGGAGGCCGCGTGGCCAGACGACGCCTTCATTGCGGAGCTGTATCCGGCGATGTCGCGCTTCGCCCACTGGTTGGTGCGCACGCGCGACGCTGGTGGCACCGGCATGTTCGACGTGCTTGACCAGTACGAGACCGGGCAGGAGTACATGAGCCGGTACCAGGCGGTGGATCCCGACGCCGACCGCCATGGCTGGGAAAACCGGCTGCGCCTCAAGGGGATCGACGTCACCGTCTACGCCTACGTCCTGTTCCGCACGCTCGAGCGATTTGCCGAGCTCGGCGACCGGAAGGGCGCGAAGTGGAAAAAGCTGGCCGAGCGCACGCGCGACGCCGTGCGCGGCACGATGTGGGATGCCGCGTCGGGCATGTTCTCCGACGTGAATCCGGCGACGGGTGCGCGCACCGGCGTCAAGGCGGCCGTCTGCTTCTATCCCTACTTCACCGACCTCGCCGACGAGTCCCACCTGGCGGGCCTCAAGCGGACGCTGCTCAATCCGGCGCAGTTCTGGACGGACTTCCCCGTGCCGTCGTCGGCGGTGGACGATCCGCTGTTCAGCGCCGAGGCCGAGTGGAAGGGCAAACGCCACGTCTGTCCGTGGAACGGCCGCACCTGGCCGATGACGAACAGCCACATCATCGAAGCGCTGGCCCGCGCGTCCCGGCTCGGCGCCCCGACGCTGCGCAAGCACGCGGGCGACCTGATCAAGCGGTTCGTGCGCATGATGTTTCACGAGGGCGACCTGCGCCGCCCGAACTGCTTCGAGCACTACAACCCGTTCACCGGGCAGGCGTCGGTGTACCGCGGCATTGACGACTACCAGCATTCATGGGTGGCCGACCTCATCCTGCAATACGTGGCGGGCGTGCGGCCGCACGCCACGGGCGTGACCATTGATCCGTTCCCCTGCGGGCTCGAGCAGCTGACGTTGTCGGGCGTGCGGGTGCGCGGCCGCACCATCGAGGTGCGCATCGTCGGGCAGCGCTTCACGGTCATCAGCGGCGGCGACCGGTTCGAGTCGACGCTGGGTGAGCCCGTGGAACTCGCGGACTGACCGTGGGCGCCCTCCATCTCGAGCGGCTGGTCAAGCGGTTCGGCGGGAGCGCGACGCGGGAAACCGCCGCCGTGGATGACGTCACGCTGACGGTGCCCGAGGGCGCGTTCACCGCGCTGGTCGGCCCGTCGGGGTGCGGCAAGACCACCATTCTGCGCTGCGTGGCGGGCCTGGAGGAGCCGACGAGCGGCACGGTGCGCATCGGCGAGCGCGACGTGACCTGGCTGTCGCCGCGCGACCGCGACGTGGCGATGGTCTTCCAGAACTACGCGCTGTACCCGCACCTGACGGTGCGCGCCAACATCGCCTTTCCGCTGACCGTGCGGCGCACGGCACCGGCCGAAATCACGCGTCGCGTCCGCAGCGCCGCGGACCTGCTCGAGATCGGCACGCTGCTCGACCGCAAGCCAGCGCAGTTGTCGGGCGGCCAGCGGCAGCGCGTGGCGCTCGCACGCGCCATCGTGCGCGAGCCGGCGCTCTTTCTCTTCGACGAGCCGCTCTCGAACCTCGACGCACAGGTGCGCGCGCAGACGCGCGCGGAGCTCGTCGCCCTGCACCGGCGGCTGGGCGCCACCATGCTGTACGTCACGCACGACCAGGTCGAGGCGATGACGATGGCGCAGTCGGTGGCGGTCATGGCGAAGGGGCGGCTGCTGCAGGAGGCGCTGCCGATGACGCTGTACCGCGACCCGGCCACCCTGGAGGAGGCGCGCTTCATCGGCTCGCCGTCCATCAACACCGTCGAGGGCCGTACCACGGGCGCGCGCTTCGAGGGGGCGCTGGCGTACGACACGGCCGTGCCGGCGTGCGTCGCGGTGCTGGCCGTGCGCCCCGAGCACCTGCTCGTTGGCGCGCCCGGTGGCGGCAGCACGGCCACGGGCACGGCCACGGGCACGGCCACGGTCACGATGGTCGAGGCGTTGGGCCCCGAGTCGCTCGTGCGCGTGCGCCTCGTCGGCGGCGAGTCGCTCGTCGCGCGGGTCGGCGGCGAGACGTCGAGCCGCGTCGGCGACGCCGTCGGCGTGTCGGTGATGACGGGGCAGGGCATGCTGTTCCGGGCGGGTGACGGCCAGCGCCTGCGGTGACGATGCGCCGTCTCGGCCTCCTCCTCGTCCTTGGCGCTGTCGCGCCCCCTGTCGTGCTGGTGACCGGGTGCGGCAGCCGCACGGACGGCCTCACCCTCCGCATCACGAGCTGGCAGAGTCCCGAGGAAAATGCCATCGACGCGGTGGAGTTCCGCTCGTTCGAAGCAGCGCACCCCGGCGTGCACATCGTCAACGACCCGGTGTCGAACAACGCGGAGTACCGCGAGAAGGTGCTCACCTCCATCGGGGCCGGCTCGCCGCCCGACGTCTTCCTGCTCGACGGCATCGATGTCGCCGCGTTCGCGGCGCGCGACGTGGTGCTCGACCTGCAGCCCTTCGCGGCGCGCGTCGGCGTGGACCTCGACCAGTTCTTTCCGAACGTCGTCGAGCCGTTTCGCGTTCGGGGCACGCTGCTCGCGTTTCCGAAGGGCTTTTCGCCGATGGTCTACTACTACAATCGCGACCTCTTTGCGCGCGCGGGGCTGGCCGAACCGAAGCATGGCTGGACGCGCGACGAGTTTCTCGCGGCGGTGCGCGCGCTCACGCGCGACACCGACGGCGATGGCACGGTGGACCAGTGGGGCACGACGCTCGATCGGCGGCTCTACGCCTGGCAGGCCTGGCTCTGGAGCGCGGGCGCCGACGTGCTGACGGCGGACGGGCGTCACGCGACGGGCGCCATCGACCAGCCGGCCGCCGAAAGCACGCTCACCTTCCTCACGCAGCTGCCGGTGCTGGGCTATGCGCCGCCGCCCAGCGCCGCCGGCGGCTCGCTCGGGTTCGAGCAGCGCCTGTTCTACAGCGGGCGGCTTGGCCTGCTCACGAGCGGCCACTGGATGATTCCGCGCATGCGGCGCTACCTCGCGCAGGGGCGCGTGCGGCTGGGTGTCGTGTCGGTGCCGCGCACCCCGGGGCACGAGGTGCGCACGCCGCTGTTCGCCAGTGGCTGGGCGGTGCCGTACAACACGCCGCATCGCAAGCTGGCCGTGGAGCTGGCGGCGTGGATGGTGCGCGCCGACGCGCAGCGCCGGCGCTCCGCCTCGGGGCTCGAGATTTCGACGCTGGCCGCCGTGGCTGCCGAGGCGGCGGCGCGCGACACGACGGGGCTCGAGCGCGACTTCCTGTGGCAGGTGCCGCACGGCGGCGTGCCGTGGGGGGCGCGCGTGCCGCAATACCGCGAGATCGAGAAGATCATGATGGATCTCGTGGACCGCGTGGTGGTGGACGGCCTCGCCATCTCCGGCGCGGCGCGCGAGGCGGCAAAGGCGGTGGATGGAGCGCTGGCACGATGACAACGCGCCACGGGCGGACCGGCGTGCTCATTGTGCTGGCGTGGTGCGTGCTGAGCATCGCGACGTCGTGGCGCGCGCTGCATGGCATCGACCACGCGGCGCGCAGCCGCGAGGCGCTGTCGCGCGCCGCCGCCGCGCGAGGCACCGCGCCCGTGCCGGCGTGGCCTGACGGCATGGACGCGCGGGAGGTCGCGCGGCTGCAGAGCGAAGAGCGTCCGCTCGTCCTCGACAACCCCAACGGGGAAGAAGTGGTCACCGCGCCAGTGATGGATGCCGACAACTGGAACATCATCGGAGCGATTGGTCTGGCGAGCCGGTGGCGCGAGCGCGCCGTGGCCGTGGCCGCGCCCGCCGTCATCGCCCTGCTCATGATGCTGGTGCTGCTCGGGGTCCCGGCGATCCGTCGCACGCCACCTGCGCTTCGACTGTCGGGCGCCGCGGCACTGCTCGGCGCGGCGGCGACACTGACATCGGTGCAACTCAGCGCCGCGGTGCGCGCCCTCGCGTCCGCGGCGAGCGCGGCGCGCCGTCACTCGCGCTCGTCTCGCTGGCCCTCGTCGTGCTCGCCGTCGCGGCCATCGGGGGCCTGTCGGCCGTGGAGTGGCATGCGCGTCATCTGAACCGGCCGGCGCGGATTCGCGAGACGCTGGGCGCGTGGGTGTTCATCGCTCCCAGCCTGGCACACCTGCTCGTCTTCACCATCGCGCCGGTGGCTTTCCTGCTTTGGATCTCGGTGCACGACTGGGACCTGTTGGTCGCGGCCCGGCCGTTCGTGGGCCTGGCCCACTTCCGCGAGATCGGCGCCGACCCGCTGTTCTGGCGCGCGCTGCGCAACGGGCGCGTGTACGCGCGGTACGTCCCGGTGGAGATGGTGGCCGCGCTCGCCGCCGCGCTGGTGCTCGACCAGCCGCTGAAGGGCATCAAGGTGCTGCGTGTGGTGGTCTTCCTGCCCTACGTGGCCTCCACGGTGGCCATCGCGCTCGTCTGGCAGTGGCTGCTGCACCGCGACTTCGGCCTGCTCAACGCGGCCTTGGCGGCGTTGCACCTGCCGCGGGTCGACTGGCTCGGCAACCCGCGCACGGCGCTCCCCGCGCTGATGCTCGTGAGCGCCTGGGGACAGCTTGGCTACATGATGGTCGTCTATCTCGCCGGCCTGCAGGCCATTCCCTCTTCGCTGCTCGAGGCCGCGCGGCTGGACGGCGCCGGCACCTGGCAGCGGTTCCGGCTCGTCGTCTGGCCCATGCTGCGCCCGGTCTCGGTCTACTTGCTGCTCACCGGGATCATCTGGTCGTTCCACGGCTTCACGCTCGTGTACGTGATGACCGAAGGCGGCCCGTCGCATGCCACGGACGTGCTGGTGTACACGATCTACCCGACCGCGTGGGAGTTCCGCCGCTTCGACGTGGCGGCGGCGATGAGCGTGGTGCTCTGCGCGTTGCTGCTGCTGCTCACGGCGCTGCAGTGGCGGGTGCTGAAGGCGGAGCCGGCCGATGCCTGAGCTCCGGGCGCCGCGCACGCGCCGGCTGGCCGGCTACGCGGCGGCGCTGCTGCTGGCCGCGGCGATGATTGCACCGTTCCTCTGGATGCTCTCGACCTCACTCATGGATGAGTTCGAGGTCTACCAGGCGCCGCCGCCGCTACTGCCGGCGATGCCGCGGTTCGAGAACTACCCCGAGGCGCTCACCGCGCTGCCGTTTGCGCTGTACCTCCGCAACTCGCTGATCCTGGCGGGCGCGACGGTGGTGGGGCAGGTCGTGACGGCGGCCATGGCCGGCTATGCCTTTGCGCGCCACCGCTTCGCCGGACGCGCGCCGCTCTTCGGCGTCTACCTCGGCACACTGATGGTGCCCGGCATTGCGCTGCTGGTGCCGCGGTTCCTCATCGTGGACGCGATGGGACTCGTGGACACCGTGGCCGGGCTCGTTTCAGTGGAACTGGTGGCGGCGTGGGGGATCTTCCTCATGCGGCAGTACTTCCTGTCACTGCCGCGCGACATGGAAGATGCGGCGCGTCTCGACGGCGCCTCCGAGTGGCAGGTCTTCGTGCGCGTCGCGCTGCCGCTGGCGCGCCCGGGGCTGGCCACGGTCGCCCTCTTCGCCTTCATCGACGCGTGGAAATCGCTGCTCTGGCCCCTGATCGTCGTGCGCTCCCCCGACCTGCGCGTGCTCGAGGCCGGCGTGGCCAGCTTCCACGGGCTGTACTACGCCAACTGGCCCTGGCAGATGGCGGCCGCCGTGGCCGCGCTAGTGCCGGTGCTGCTCGTCTTCCTGCTGGCGCAGCGGGCGTTTCTGCGGGGGCTGGCGTTTGGGGGGTTCAAGTAGATGGCGGATGGCGGATGGCGGATGGCGGATGGCGGGTGGCGGATGGCGGATGGCGGAGCGACGTGGGTCGCGGGCCGCGCGCGATCGGGCGCGCGATCGGTCATCTTGTCACTCTCCGTGCCGACGGGTAGCTTCGCCCGTGCGCCCCTTCGCCAACCTGACGTGAACGACCTGACCAAGTCCACTCCGACCTCGTCGCCGCGCGCGCTCGACGCGCTGGCGGCGATCATCGCCGAGTTCAACGCGGCCCGACCGCTCGAGACGAGCATCGCGGTGGCGCTCGACGCGTTGCGCGGCGGGCTCCAGGCCGACGAGTGTTCGCTCTGGCTGCACACGGCCGACGGCCTCGTGCGCACCTGGGTGGCGGGCGAGCCGCTGTCCACGGAGGCGTCGGTGAACGTGGCCCTGCGTGACGGGACCGCCGGCGACGTGCGGGCCGTGCAGGTTGCCGCCGGCGACCGGCGCGTGGGGGCGCTCGTCATCGGCATCGCGCGTCCGCTGACGGCCGAAGAGGCGCTGCTCGTCACCGCGGTGGCCAACCTGCTCGCGCCGGAACTGGCGCATGCGGAACGGTCGCGTCAGTTGGAGGTCGAGGTGGCGGCCCGCACCGTGGAAATTGACCGCGAGCGCCGGTTCACCGAACGGATCATCGACTCGCTGCCGCTCGGGCTCTACGTGATCGACCGCGAGTACCGCATTCAGTCGTGGAACCGCAAGCGCGAGACGGGCATGCAGGGCGTGTCGCGCGACGAGGCGATCGGGCGGACGATCTTCGAGATCCTGCACCGCCAGCCGGGCGAGATGCTGCGCCGCGAGTTCGACGAGGTCTTCGCGACGGGGCGCATTCAGGAGTACCAGATGGAGTCGTCGACCAGCGGCGACCCGCGCACGTATCGCATCACGAAGATTCCGATGCGCCTTGGCGACTCCGCCGTGACGCACGTCATCACGATCGGCGAGGACGTCACCGACTGGCGCGAGGGGCAGCAGCGGTACGCGCAGGCCGAGAAGCTGGCCGCCATCGGCACGCTGGCCGCCGGCGTGATGCACGAAATCAACAATCCGCTGGCGACGATCGCCGCCTGCGGGGACGGACTCGGCTATCGCCTCGAGGACCTGCAGAAGAAGGGCGCCGACGTCAACAAGGACCTGTTCGACTACCTCGAGATCATCGACAACGAGGTGGTGCGCTGCAAACAGATCGTCGACCAGCTGCTCGACTTCAGCCGGCCGAAGCAGTTGGCGAAGACGCGCGTGGACCTGGGCGAGGTGATCGAGAAGACGCTGTTCCTGATGAAGCACCACGCGGGCTTCAAGAAGATGAACCTCGTCAAGCAGCTCGACGACGCGCTCCCGGTCGTGCCGCTGGGCAACG
>JBBQZD010000029.1:0-17788 GCA_038208045.1 Gemmatimonadales bacterium
ATGGCGGAAGGTGAAGGGGAAGGGCGGACTCCACAGCGGGGGCCGCCCTTCCGCGTTCCTATTCCTTTTTCCGGTTCGCCTTCCGGACTCGCATTCCCATTCCGGAATCCGAATTCCGATTCGACGCGCAGCCCTTGGCGACAGGGCAGCTTCCACACCGTGCCACGCGCGCCGTGCACACCAGCGCCCCCAGCTCCATGAGCGCCTGGTTGTGCACCCAGACGGCGCGCCCGGTGCGCGGCAGGATGGCTTCTGCCACCGCCCAGAGTCGCGTGAGGTCGCGCGAGCGCTTGGGGTGCAGTGCGGGCGCAAAGTAGCGCTGGAGCACGCGCGCCACGTTCGTGTCCACCAGGGCCGCGCGCTTTTCGAAGGCGAAGCTCGACACGGCGCCGGCGGTGTAGGCGCCCACACCCGGCAGCCCGCGCAGCGCGGCGGGCTCCGACGGGAGCGCGCCGCCGTAGCGCGCCGGGGCCTCGCGCACGGTGCGTGCCAGCTTGTGCAGGTTGCGTGCGCGGGCGTAGTAGCCGAGCCCCTGCCACTGCGCCAGCACGTGCGCGGGACGCGCCGCGGCCAGCGCCGCGAGGTCCGGAAAGCGCGCGATGAACCGCCCGTAGTAGTCGAGCACCCGCGAGACCTGCGTCTGCTGCAGCATCAGCTCCGAGACGAGCACATGGTACGCGTCTCGCGTGCGACGCCACGGCAGGTCGCGCGCGTGCCGGCGGAACCAGGCGCGCAGGGGGCGCGAAAAAGCCCGGGCGTCCTCGCTCGAAGGGAGCGAGGCCTTCACCTGCCGGCGGGCCGGCTTGTGCCGGGCCTTGGTCGCTGGGGGGGACGCCATCGGCCGAAAGGTAGCGCCGGACGCGGCGCCGACGGCAATCAGTTAGAGTATGCTGGCTGCCCGTGTCCCATCCCCATCCCAAGCCCTGCCCCTTTCCCTGTCCGAACGCACCATGTCCCCCGTCCTCATCTTCGAAGTCATCGCCGTCGTCCTCGCCGCCCTCTCGGCGATGATCACGGCCTCCCGGAAGGAACTCGACTTCGTCGGCACCTACGCGCTGGCGCTCGTGACGGCCTTCGGCGGCGGCACCATCCGCGATGTGCTCCTGGTGCGGCGGCCGTTCTTCTGGGTCGACCGCTGGGAATACCTCGCCGTGATCTTCGTGTTGTGCATTCCGTTCGTGTACGTGCGGCGGGTGCACGACTGGTCGCGGCAGCTGGTGGCGCGCGGCGAGTTCGTGGACGCCGTGGGGCTGGGTTTCTTTTCCGTGGTGGGCGTGACCTTCGCGCTCGAGGCGAAGCTGCCGTCGGTCGTTGCCGTGCTGATGGGCGTCATCACCGCCACGGGCGGCGGCATCATGCGGGACCTCGTCATCAACGAGATCCCGGTGGTCTTCCGCCACGGATCGTCGCTCTACACGACTTCCGCGTTCGCCGGCGCCGTCGTCTTCATCGTCCTGCACAAGGTGCATAGCCCGCTGGCGGTGGTCGCCTCAGTCACGGCGGCCGTGGGCCTGCGCCTCTTCAGTGTCTGGCGTGGCACCACGCTGCCTCGTCCGCACTGGATCCACACCGGCAACTACCAGGTGCCGACGGGCGAGCACGACACGCACGGCGGCCCGCCGACGGCGTAGCGCTACCGCGGGCTCCAGTGCGGCGCGGCCGACAGCAGGCCGCCGCCGACGATGAGCTCGCGCGCCAGCAGCAGCCCGAACACGATGCTCAACGCCCCGGCCGCCAGCCGGATACCGCCGTGCAGGCGCGCCACGCGTTCGCTCGCGTACATGGCCGGCGCCGCGAGGATCACCGTCACGAGCATCATGCCGGCGATCGTCCCGACGCCGAACACGAGCAGGTAGGCCAGCGCCCACCCCGTCTGCGGAATCGCCGCCAGCACGAGTATCGCGACGGCCGCCGAGCCCGCGAGTCCGTGCACGGTGCCGATGATGATCGGCCGGCGATGGTCGAACTCGTGGGTATGCCCGTGTTCGCGCTCCGCCGGGCGGAGGTTGGCGAAGCCCAGCGTGATGAGCATGATCGCCACGCCGAACTCGAGTGCGAGCCCAAGCCGCGGCGGGATCACGAGCCGGAAGGCGATGATCGCGCCGCCCACGGCGAACACCGTCAGCGTGTGCCCGATGCCCCAGAGCGCCCCGATCCACGCCGCGCGCCGCAGCGTGCGCTCGCGCGCCACGATCGTCGTGACGCCGACCACGTGGTCGGCGTCGGTGGCGTGCCGCAGGCCCAGCAGAAAGCCGAGCAGCGCGGCGGAAAACGCGGAGAACATGTCGCGAAGTGTACGGATGAAGGAACGAATCGGTCAAGGCGACGGCTGTCGTACTCTGTCGTACTCTGTCGTACTCTGTCGTACTCTGTCGTACTCTGTCGTACTCTGTCGTACTCCGTTTCTACCTCACCGTCTTCGTCTTCCGCCGCAGGAAGTCCATCAGCACGAACTGGCCCAGGCTCATCGTGTTGGTGAAGTAGGCGCGCCCGCGGCAGATGCGCGACACCATCTTGACGAACTCCACGAGCGCCGGATCGCGCGCCAGCATGAACGTGTTGATCGTGATGCCCGCGCGCCGGCACTCGGTCACCTGCTTGAGCGTCTCGTTCAGGACAAACGCGTCGAGTCCCATCGCGTTCTTGTAGATCTGCCCGTCCGGCATCGTCAGCGCACTCGGCTTGCCGTCGGTGATCATCACGATCTGCCGCATGTCCTTGCGCTGGGCGAGCAGCAGCCGGCGCGCGAGCTTGAGCCCCTCGGCGGTGTTGGTGTGGTACGGCCCCACCTGCGCGCCGGCCAGCTGTTCGATGGGGATCTCCTCGGCCGAATCGTGGAAGAGTACCGTCTTGATGGTGTCGCCCGGGAATTGCGTGCGGATCAGGTGCGTGAGCGCCAGCGCTACCTTCTTGGCGGGGGTGAAGCGGTCCTCGCCGTACTGGATCATCGAGTGCGAGCAGTCGAGCATCAGCACCGTGGCGCACGACGACCGGTGCTCGGTCTGGTGCACCATCAGGTCCGGGTAGTCAATGTCGATCGGCACGCCCAGCGATCCCGTGCGCGCGAGCGTGTTCATCAAGGTCGCGTTGACGTCGAGGTTCAGCGCGTCGCCGAATTCGTAGGCGCGACTGCCAGCATCCGACTCGACGCCGGTGGCCAGGTGCGGCGTCTCGTGGCTGCCGAACGACGACTTGCCCACGCCCTGCAGCAGGTGCTTGAGCGCCTTGTACCCCAGGAAGTCGATGCCCTTGCTGGTCAGCTGGAACTGGACGTCGCGCGCGGCGGCGCGGGCCAGGCCGCCAGGGCCGGTCACCGCCTGGTGTCCCGACGGCACCTGCGGAGCCGCGTCGAGCTTCAGCATCCCCTCGTCAATGAGCCGCTGGACGATGCGGTCGAGCAGTTCCGAGAGCTTGGCCTCCGACAGTTCGTCGCCGTCGCCGCGCAGGGCGTCGAGCATCTCGGGCGTGAACTGCCCGCCCTTGATGAGCGCGTCGAGAATGGCCTGTCGCAGCGCGTCGAGCGACTTGTCGGCCGCCTCGCCAGTCTCACCCCAGAACGGATGGTCCTGCGGCCCGCCGGCGAAGCCGGATTGCAGGAGGAAGTCGGCCAGCTGGTCGAGCAGCGACTGCAGATCGAGCTGGTCGGCCGCTTCGGGGCTGAACTTCGCGTAAGTGTGAAATCGCATCGCGCCTCTGGAACGGGTCGGTGCCTACCTGCCAAACGCGAGCAGGGCCAGATAGGTGCCGTACGCGGCCACCAGCAGGAACCCTTCGAACCGGCTGACCACGGCCCTCGACCGCATCATCGGGAAGAGCGCGAACGAGAGGCCGAGCATCCACCAGAGGTCGCTGTGGACAATGGCGGGGGCGACCGTCACCGGGGCGATCAGGGCGGTCACGCCGAGGATGCCGAGCACGTTGAAGATGTTGGAGCCGATCACGTTGCCCAGGGCAATCTCGCTCTGGCCGCGGCGCGCCGCCATGAGGGACGTGGCGACTTCGGGTGCGCCGGTGCCGATGGCGACGACGGTGAGGCCGATGACGCGCTCGGTCATGCCGGCCGCGCGCGCGAGCGCCAAGGCGCCGCGCAGCAGCACGTCGCCGCCGATGATGAGCAGCACGATGCCCGCGACCAGAAGCGCGACGGCGCCGCCGAGCGTCCGGAGGTGCGCCCGCGGCGCCCGCCGCTGTACTTCCTCGGCGAGATCCGACGCCTCCTCGGCGCCGACATCCCGCCGCCCGATCCGCACGGCGTACCCCGTGAACAGGACGAGCGCGACGAGGAAGAAGCCGCCCTCAAGCCGGTCGATCACGCCGTCGCGCGCGAGCAGCAGGAGCTGAAAGCTCGCAAGGAACATGAAGGGCCACTCGAAGCGCACGGCGCTGCCGTGCACCCGCATGGGCAGGATGAGCGCCGAGATGCCGAGCACGGCGCCGATGTTGAAGATGTTCGACCCGACGACGTTGCCGACACCGATGTCGGCCGTGCCCATCAGTGACGCCGTGACGCTGACGGTCAGCTCGGGGAGCGAGGTCCCCATGGCGACGATCGTCAGGCCAATCACGGCGGGGGGAACGCGCGCGGCCGCCGCGAGGGTGACGGCGCCGCGCACCAGCACGTCGGCGCCCCAGCCAAGGACGGCGATGCCCGTCACGACAAGCAGGACGGCGAGGGGAGCGCTCATCCCAGCAAATCAACTCCCCGGGCCGCGCCTTGTCACGGGGGCCGCCCGGCGGCGAGCTTTCGGCATCCCGTATGGTCACCCTTGTCGAGTCGCGATCGTTCAACCCGTTCCGCGTGCTGGTGCACTCGCGGAACTTCCGCATCTTCTTTGCGGGGCAGACGACGTCGCTCATTGGCACGTGGATGCAGCAGGTGGCCTCGGGCTGGCTGGCGCTCCAGCTTTCCAACGACCCCTTGCTCGTGGGCGTCGTCGCCGCGGCGGGCACGCTGCCCATCCTCCTGCTCTCGCTCCCCGGCGGCGTGGTCGCCGACCGCTTCCGCCGCCTGCACATCGTCACGATTGCCCAGGCGCTGATGCTCGTGGAGGCGTCGCTCCTCTGGTGGTTCACGTGGAGCGGCCGGATCACCATCGGCTGGCTCATTGCCCTCTCGCTGCTCGGCGGCATCTTCGCCGCCTTCGAGATCCCCGCGCGGCAGTCGATGTTTTCCGATCTCGTCGGCAAGGAGCACGTGCTCGACGCGATCGCGCTGAACTCGAGCGGCTTCAATTTCGCGCGCATCGCCGGCCCGTCGCTGGCCGCCATCGTCATCGCGCGCCTCGGCATCGCCTGGTGCTTCGGCATCAACGCGCTGTCGTACTTCGCGGTGCTCACCAGCCTCGCCTTCATTCGCCTGCCGCGGCTCGTCTCGGCGGGCGGGCGTCCGCTGCACCTGCTCGGAGAGGCCGTGCGGTACGTCCGGTCGCACCGGCTCACGTGGGTGCTCATGCGCGTGGTGGCCGTCTACTCGTTGCTCGGCATTCCCGTACTCACGCTCCTGCCCGTGCTCGCCCGCGACGTGCTGGGCCTCGGGGCCGGCGGCTACGGCGTGTTGATGACCTGCGTGGGCGTCGGTGCGATGTTCGGTGCCCTCGGCATCGCCTCGGCCGGCCCCCGTCTGCACCGGGAGCGCGCCCTGGCCTGGTCGTCCCTTTCGTTTCCCGCACTGCTCGTGCTGGTAAGCGTGTCGCGCAGCGAGATCATGACCGGCGTGCTGCTGTCCCTGGTCGGCGCGGCCATGGTCGTCAACAGTGCCGTGATCAACTCCATGCTGCAGGCGGCCTCGCCGGACGCCCTGCGCGGCCGCGTCATCTCTGTTTACGTCGCCGTGTACATCGGCACCAGCCCGATCGGGTCGTTCCTCAGCGGCGCCATCGCGCGCTACTGGGGCGCTGCCTGGGCCATTGGCGGCATGGCGGCGGTCATGGGCGTCTTCGCAGTCTGGGCGTACCGGCGCTACCCCGAACTCCGCGGCGCCGCCTAACGCTCCTCGTCTTCCGGCGGCGCGCCTCGGCGGCGACGTCCCTCGCGCTCCGCGGCGCCGTAGCGTCCGCTCTCGGACCGCGACAGCTTGCGGCGCGCCACCAGCGACTCCAGCACCAGTTCGCACGCTACCGCGATGGCGGCGTCGTCGGTCTCGGGCGCCAGACCCATCTCGCAGACGAACGGCACCAGCCCCGGCACGCTGGCGAAGGCGGCACGCAGCGCTGCGGTCGGCACCTCGTCGGTGACCTGCAGCGCGGCGCCGGCGTCGAACCACATGACGACGTCGTCCATCGCGGCCGGCCCCACGCGGTCGCGCAGCGTGGCGTCGGAGGCCCGCCGGATCAGCTCGCGCGCAATCGCTGCACCGCCCATCAGCTCCCCTTCGTATTCCAGCTCCAGTTTACCGGTGATGGCCGGCAGCGCGGCGTAGAGGTCGGCGATGCGTGGCGTGACGCGCGACTCGCCGGTTTGCACCGCGCGCCGCTCGGCGTTCGATACCGCGTTCTCGAGCACCGTGATGGGCAGACGCTGTGAGACGCCCGAGCGATGGTCAATGCGCCGGTCAGCACGGGCCTCGAACGCCACGCGCTCGATCACCTCGGGCACCAGCGGCACGAGGTCGAGCGGCTTGCCCGCGCGCTGCGTCCACGCCTCCTGCTGCGTGATGGCCATGCCGAGCTCCACGTGCTCGGGATAGTGCGTGAGGATCTCACTGCCGATGCGGTCCTTCAGCGGCGTGATGATCTTGCCGCGCGCGGTGTAGTCCTCGGGGTTCGCGGTGAAGCAGAGCAGGACGTCGAGGGCCAGGCGCACGGGGTAGCCCTTGATCTGCACGTCGCCTTCCTGCATCACGTTGAACAGTCCCACCTGCACCTTGCCGGCCAGGTCGGGCAGCTCGTTCAGCGCGAAGATGCCGCGATTGGCACGCGGGAGCATGCCGTAGTGCATGGTCAGCTCGTCGGCCATGATGTGGCCGCCGCGCGCCGCCTTGATGGGATCCACGTCGCCGATGAGGTCAGCCACGGTCACGTCGGGCGTCGCGAGCTTCTCCACGTAGCGCTGATCGCGCCCGACCCAGGCGATCGGCGTGTCGTCGCCCGCGTCGGCGAGCAGGTTGCGCGCAAAGCGCGAGACCGGCGCGAACGGCGAGTCGTTGATCTCGCTGCCCGCCACGACCGGGATGGCCTCGTCGAGCAGCGTCGTCAGCGCGCGCAGGATGCGCGACTTGGCCTGGCCGCGCAGGCCGAGCAGGATGAAGTGGTGCCGCGACAGCAACGCGTTGACGAGGTGCGGCACCACCGAGTCGTCGTATCCGACGACCCCCGGAAAGAGCGGGCCGCCCGTGGCCAGCCGCACGAGCAGGTTCTGCCGGATCTCTTCCTTCACGGTGCGGCGCGCGAGTGCCTCGGCGCCGCGGGGCGACGCCTTGAGGGCACCGAAGGTCTGGGGGAGCTGTGTCACTTGGCGAATCCCGGGTGGAAGCTGTGCGATGAACGCGCGGTGGCGCCTGCTGGTTCGCGCGGCGGAAGCCGGCGCTATTCGGCCGCCGCAACCTCGACGAGGTTGTCATAGAACACGGGGCCGCCGCCCATGTCCGTCAGGCGCTGGGACGTGGTCTCATTGGCGTTGTGCCCGTCCCCGGTGAGCTTGCCCCACCAGATGCTCGGCGCCCAGGCGACTCCCTCGCGGACGGCATCCCCGACCCGGGCCACCGCGGAAAACGCGCCGCGGTCGTTGAAGATGATCACCGGCATGCCGTCGGCGATGCCCCGCCGCGCCGCGTCGGCGTGATGCAGCGCCACCTCCGGCTCGGCGTCGCGCCGCAGCGAGGCGATGTTCACGAACGTCGAGTTCAGGAACTGGTGCCGCGGCGACGAGATGAGCGTCAGCGGATACTTCGCCGCCAGCTCCGGCACGCGCTCCGGGAATTCGTGCGGCGCCACGAAATCCGGCAGGGGGTCGAGCCCCATTTGCGCCATCCGCTCGGAGTAGAACTCGCACTTGCCGCTCGGCGTGGGGAAGCCGCCCTCGGCGTACGGCAGAAAGGGCGTCGGCACGTTCAGCCGGACCCAGCCGCGCTCCATCAGGGCGTCCAGCGTCACCGTCGCCATCTTCGGGTCGGTGGTGTCGAGCGCCTGCCGGATGAGCGCCTGGTCATCGTCCCCGAAGCACGGGTCGCCAAGCGCCATTGCGACGGCGAGCTCGCGAAAAATCTGCGTATTCGGCTTGCTCTCGCCGATGGCCGCGATGGCCGGCCGGTTGAGCGTGGCGTAGTGATGACCGTAGGCGAGGTGCACGTCCCAGTGCTCGAGCTGCGTTGTGGCCGGCAGCACATAGTCGGCGTAGTCCGCCGTGTCGGTCTGGAAGTGCTCGAGCACGACGGTGAACAGGTCTTCGCGGCGCAGGCCGGTGAGCACCGTGTTGCGATCGGGCGCCACGGCGGCCGGATTGGAGTTGTACACGACGAGCGCCTGCACCGGCGGCCCGCCGACTCCCGCGTCGGCCTTGGTGAGTGCGTCGCCGAGCCGGATCATGTTGATGGTGCGCACGGGCGGCGACAGGTCGGGCCGTTCGAGCGCTGCCGTGTTGTAGCGGAAGTTGGCGCTCGTCGACATCTGCACGCCGCCGCCGGGCCGCCGCCAGTGACCCGTGACCGCTGGTAGGCAGGCGATGGTGCGCACGGCCATCGCGCCGCCGCCGTGACGCTGGAGGCCGTAGTTGACGCGCAGGAACGCCGCCTTGGCGCGCCCGTACTCGCGGGCCAGTGCCACGATGCGCTCGGCGCCGAGCCCGGTGATCGGCGCCACGCGCTCTGGCGGGTACTCCGCCGCCCGCTGCCGCAACTGGTCGGCGCCCAGCGTATGCCGGGCGATGAAATCGTCATCCTGCAGGCGATCGGCGAAGATCACGTGCATCATCGCCAGGGCGAGCGCCCCGTCCGTGCCGGGGCGGATGCCGATCCACTCGTCGCACTGATCGGCGGTGCGGGTGCGCACGGGATCGATGCAAAGCACGCGCGCGCCACGGTCGCGCGCCTGGCGCACGAAGGGCCAGAGGTGCGGATTGGCGGTCAGCGTGTTCGTGCCCCAGAGGATCACCAGGTCGCTCTCCGGGATACCCTCGCCGTCCGCCCCGATGTTTGCCCCGATGGTCATGCGCATGCCCCACGTGCCGGCCATGCTGCAGATCGTGCGGTCAAGTTTGGAGGCGCCGAGGGCGTGGAAGAACCGCCGGTCCATGGACTGTCCCTGGAGCATCCCCATGGTCCCGGCGTAGGAATACGGGAGAATGGCCTGGGGCCCATGCGGCCCCTCGGCGACGGCCCGCAGGCGGCCGGCGATGTCGCGCAGGGCCTCGTCCCAGGTCACCGCCACGAACTCCCCGCGGCCCTTGCGGCCCACCCGCTTGAGGGGGTGCGTCAGGCGGTCCGGGTGGTAGGTCCGCTCGAGGTACCGGTTGACCTTGGCGCACAGGAAGCCCGCCGTGAACGGGTGGTCCGGATCGCCCTGCACGCGGATGGCACGCCCGTCCTCGACGGTCGTGATCATTGCACAGGTGTCTGGGCAGTCGTGCGGGCAGGCGCCACGTACGGTCTGGACGGCTGATTCGGGCACAGGCAGGCGGCCGAAGTGGGAGGTCAGGGACCCCGCGCGGGGGGATCGATTCAAGATAGGGTGGGGGTACCCTACCCGGCAGGGATTTTCCCAGCCCATCTCCCGCCGGGCGCGATGGGGACGGCGGCTCCGGATCCCTACCGACCGGCTTCCGAGGGCGCAGCGGGCCGGGCTCTGGCGACCATTCGGCCGCAACTAGTTGCGGTAAAGGCACTTGAAGCGTATTTTCAAGCGCTGGACTTCGGTACCTATTTGTTGCGTGACGGAACCACGCATTGATGTGGCCGAGGGCGAACGCAAGGTGAGTCTCGTGCGTTGGCATGCGCTCCTCACGATCGTGCATGCCGAATGACTTGTTCTTCACCGCGCGCTCGTGACAACCAGCGCGTTCGAGCACTGCGTACCAAGGCGCAGTCTCGCGCTGTGCCTACCGTGTTCCCCCACTAGGAGATTTTTTCAATGAAGCGTATTGCTCTCGTCGCCGCCGTGCTCGTGCTCGCCGCTTGCGGAAAGAAGGACGAAGCTGCCCCGGCCGCTGACACCGCCGCTGCTGCCGCCGCGATGGACACCACCAAGAAGGACACGACGGCGACCACGACGACGACGACGACGACCACGACCACGGTCCCGGTCGTGCCGGAAGTCAAGAAGCCGTAGTCTCGTTCCAAATGCAGTGAAGACGGGCGCGACGAAAGTCGCGCCCGTCTTCGTTGAGGCGCCTCGCTGCTCAGGTCGCTGCGGCGCGAAACGCCTCGGCCACCGCAGCGTGCGGATCGACGGTGCTGGTCCAGCCGAGTTCGAGACGTGCGCGCTCGCTCGAGAATGGATTGTCGGCCAGCAGGAAATCGAGTGTCGTGCGGTTGATCAGCGGCGAGCCCGGCACGCGAAGCAGCCGCAGCACTGCGCCCGCCGCCGCGAGTGCTTCCTGCGCCACCGCCCCGGGAATCGGGAGCCAGCGTACCCGGCGCTGCATGCCCTCCTGCGCCGCCTCGAAGAATGCGTGCACGTCAATGGGTGTGTCGTTCGTGACGTTGTACGCGCGGCCCGCGGCGGCGTCGGTCGTGACCGCACGAAACGCGACTTCCGCGACACTGCGCGCATGCACAATGGCCAGGACCGCGCGCCCGTTGCCGATGCGCGGCGCCACCGGCAAGCGCAGCAGCGCAGCCATGCGCGGCACGAACTGCCGGTCGCGCGGGCCGTAGATAACGCAAGGCCGCACCGCCGTGGCCCAGAGCCGGCCCTCGCCGTGCGCGCGCATGACGAGGTCCTCGGATTCCCGCTTCGATCGCGCGTACCAGGCCCAGTCGGGCATCGGCTGTGGCGGCTGCAGCTCCTGCAGGCCCGAGCCCTGGGCCAGCGCGTAGCGACCGGCCGGGCCGTACACGGCAACGGAACTGAGGTGCAGCATCCGTGCCTGTGCCTGCGACGCGGCCGTGATGGCGTTGGCCGTGCCGTCGATGTTCGGTGCGCGAAACGCCTCCCATCCCCCGCGCGGCGTGATGGCCGCCGCACAATGAAAGACGCACTGTACGTCCTCGGCGGCGCGCACGAACGCGGCGCCGTCGAGCGTGTCGCCATCGCGCAGCTCGACGCCCCGGGCCGCGAGCCAGCCAGCGCGCGCGCGATCGCGCACCATCGCGCGCACCGTCCATCCCTCGCGCTGCAGCAGTTCCACGAGGTGCGAGCCCACCAGGCCCGATGCACCGGTCACGAGGGCCGTGCTCACGCGCCGAATGGCAGGTCGACCACCGTCGCCGTCGTCTCGCCGTCCGCGGCGCGCAGCGTCACCTCCGTTCCCGTCTCGACCTCGCGACGCAGCATCGCCAGCGCCACCGCGCCACCGCGCGGCGCGTCTGCGCGCGAGCGCACGTCGCCCACCGCCTTCTCGCCGGCGAAGACGAGCACCGTGCCCGCGGGAATCGCCGCCGCCTGCAGTCCGCGCAACGAGCGATTCACATGACCGCGAAAGTGCACGCGCGCCACCGTCTCCTGCCCGGTATAGCAGCCCTTCGTGTAGGAGATGGCCTGCAACTCGTCGAGGTTGCCTTCCTGTGCGAGCGTGTCGCCCGTGATGTCCACGCCCCATGCCGGCCGCCCGGCCTCGATGCGCAGCGCCTCGAGCGCCGCGGGGTCGGCCTGCGGCGCCCCCGACGCGAGCAGTGACCGCCGCAGCAGGCCGGCGTCGGCCGCCGGCACGAAGCAGTCGAAGCTGTCGACGCCGAAATCCACCGATCGCGCGACCATCACCACGCCGCCTCCGAACGGCACGCTGACATGGGCAAAGGGCGGCAGCAGGTCGAACTCGCTTGGCAGGGTCTCGAGCGCGTGGGCCACGACCTGGCGCGCGTGCGGTCCCACCACGCCCAGGCACGCCAGCGTGCCCGACACGTCGGCGTACCTCGCGAGCCGCGGGTTCACGTACTTGCCGATCATGGCGACGAAGCCGGTCGCGGCCGCCATCGGCACGTCCACCAGGAAATCGCCCTCGGCGCGGCAGAAGATGCGCAGGTCGGCGATAATCTTCCCCTTCGGCGTCAGCGCCGCCGCGTACGCGCCGTGCCCCGGCTGCAGGGCAAGGACGTCATTGGTCACCAGTCCGGTGAGCGTCTCCGCGGCCTTGGGTCCGACGAACGTCATTCGAAGCCGGTCCGATCGGTCCGCCAGTCCCGCATCGGCGCGAAGGCGATCGTAGTCTGCGGTCACGGGTGCTGGTGTCATGCCTGCCCTCCGCGCACGAGGGCGCGCATCGCATCGAAGCTCATACCCGACAGCGTGGGAAGGTACGCGTCGGCCTCCATGGCGTGGTGCAGCGGCAACGGTCCGACGGCGACGGTTCGCACACCCGCCGCGCGCGCGGACCGGACGCCGGGGCGCGAGTCCTCGAACGCCAGCGCATCGCCGGCCACGACGGGGGCCGTGCGCGCCAGCTTCTCCAGCGCGAGCACGTAGGGCGCCGCCGAGGGCTTGCCCTCCACGCGGTCGTCGGACGTCACCACGCAGGTGAAGGCGTCGGCAAGACTGGCGAGCGTGAGCACGAAATCCACGTCACGCCGCGAGGCGCGCGTCACCAGCGCGAGGCGTGCCTGCGTGCGCAGGGCCTGGATGAGGGCCAGCCCTCCCGGCTGCATCAGCAACCCGCGCGCGATGCGCCGCCTGAACGCGCCCTCGGCGCGTAGTCGCGCGAGTTCCACCGCCGTCGGGTCCTCCGGCGCGCCCAGCGCTCGCCGCGCGGCGCGCACTGCCTCTTCCACGGCGAGGCCATGGGCATGCTCGATCCACGTCTCGTCGTCGAGCGACAGCCCATCGGACGTCAGCGCTTCACGCAGCGCGGCGAGCCGGTGAGGCGTGGTATCGGCGAGGATGCCCTCGAACTCCAGCAGGACGACGTGCATTCAGCGCTCCAGCCGCGCGTAGCTCTCGTCCAGCAACTCCACCGGATGCCGCGCCGTCGCACCGGTGCCGCCCTGCAAGAGACCGCCGCCGATCTGCATGAGGCACCCGGGGTTTCCCGTGGCGACCACCGGTGCCCCGGTCTCGGCAATGCGTGCGAGCTTGGCGGCGAGCACGCGCGCCGACACGTCGGGCTCGATGAGGTTGAAGATGCCGGCGCTGCCGCAGCATTGGTCGCAGTCGGCAAGTGGCACGTGCTCGAGCGCCGGAATGGCGCTGAGCACCTGCAGCGGCTGCGCCGTGATCTTCTGCGCGTGCTGCAGGTGGCACGCCGCGTCGTAGGTGACGCGCCGGGCCAGCGGCGCGCCCTCGCGCGGTCCGGCGGCCACGAGCAGTTCGCTCACGTCCCGCACCTTCGCGCCGAGCGCGGCGGCGCGCTCCCGCCACGCCTCGTCGTCCGCGAGCAGGTGGCCATACTCCTTCATCATCGCGCCGCAGCCGGCCGAGTTCACCGCGATGAACTCCGCGCCGCTGGCCTCGAAGGCGGCAATGTTCGCGCGCGCGAGGCGGCGCGCCGTCGCGGCGTCGCCGGCGTGCACATGCAGCGCGCCGCAGCACTGCTGCGCCGGCGCGGCCGTGAGCGCGTAGCCGTTGGCGGCAAGCACGCGTTCGGTGGCGCGGTTGACGCCGGTGAACAGCCCTTCCATCACGCAGCCGTCGAGTGTCGCCACGCGCGCGCCCCCGGCCGGGGCGCGCGGGGTCCACGTGGGCGCCGCGTCGCGCGCCGTCGAGGCGAGCATGGCGAAGGGAAAGCCGAGCGGTCCCGGCAGGCGTGCGAGCAGCGCCGCGAGGCCGGTGTCGCGGGCGACGCGGCCCAGCCAGAGTGCGACGCGCAGCAGCATCGGCCGGGCGAAGACGGCGAGGATGAGGCGCGCCTGCAGCGGCAGCGGACGCGACGCGGCCAGCGTTTCGCGCGCCTTCTCCAGGAGCTGGCCGTACGGCACGCCGCTCGGGCAGGACGACTCGCAGCCGCGGCAGCCGAGGCAGCGCGAGAGGTGCGTGGCGACATCGGGATCGTCGAGCGCGATGGTCCCCTCGACCGCCGCGCGCATCAGCACCAGCCGGCCGCGCGGCGAGTCGTTCTCGTCCTCGAGCGCGAGATAGGTCGGGCATGCCTGCAGGCAAAAACCGCAATGCACGCAGCTGTCGAGGCCGGCGCGCGCCAGCGCGAGCGGCGTGAGCGGCGTGAGGTGCTGGCCGGGCAAGACGCGGGTACCGGGCGTCGCCGTCATCCCATGATCCCCGGGTTCAGGATGTTGGCGGGATCGAAGGCTGCCTTCACCCGGGCGCTCAGGACCTGCAGCGCCGGGGCGAGTGGCGCCCGTGCTGGCCGTGCCGGCCGCGGCGCCTCGCGGAGCATCGTCCACGCGCTGGCGTCGAGCTTTGTCGCGTCGCCGAGCGCGCGCACCGCAGCACGGGCCGCGTGTACGAACGCGGCATTGCCGGCGATGCGGGCGATCAGGTGGGGCTGGCCCGGCAGCGCGAACCGTGCGGACAGGGCGGGGTCGAGGTGCTCGCACGCGACGGGTGGCACGTGACCGTGCTGCAGCGTGGCGAGCGCCTCGTCCGCATCCGCCGGCACCGCGATGGCCCACGTCTCGTCAACCGAGGGAAGCGCGCGCAGCCGCAGGCTCACCTGCGTGATGGCGCCCAGCGAACCCCAGGCGCCGGTCATCAGCCGCGTCAGGTCGAAGCCCGCGACGTTCTTCACGACCTTGCCGCCGGGACGCAGCACCTTGCCCGTACCGTCCACGCACTCAAGGCCGAGCACGAGGTCGCGGGGCAGGCCAAGGACGTGCGCGAACGGGCCGGGCGTGGCCGTCGCGATCGTCGCGCCGACCGTGCCGCCGTTGCCGCCCCACGGCGCGAGCGGACACCACTGGTTGTGCGCGGCGGTCGCAGCGTCGAGCTCGGCGATCGTGACGCCCGCACCGACCGTGATGGTCAGGTCACCCGGCTCGTACTCGATGATGCCGTCGAACGCGCCGAGGTGCACGGGCTCGGCCGCGTCCGTTACCGGCGCGCCGCCGTCGAGCCAGGTGCCACTGCCGACGAGTCGCAGCGGCCGGGCGCGCGTGGCGGAATCGGTGATGAGATTCGCGAGGGCGGCGAGCGTGGCGGGTGTGTGCATGGAAGGGACGCTCTACGCTCTACGCTGTACGCTGTCGGCCGTACGGGCTTCGGTGCGTGGGGCATTCGCCGTCTGCTGGCCGCTGTCCTTCGTCATCGTCGCTGGCCTCCGTTCGCGGCAGAACCGCACCGGCACGACCTTGCCGGGATTGGAGCGGTGCGCGGGATCGAAGACGTCGCGCAGGCGGCACATGGCCTCGAGCGTGTCGGGCGTGAAGAGCGCATCCATGTAGGCGAGTTTGTCCAGGCCCACCCCGTGCTCGCCGGTAATCGTGCCGCCGGCGTCGATGCACGCCCGCATGACGTCCTGCATTGCCAGGTGCACGCGCGCCGATTCATCGGCGTCGCCCGCATCATAGGGAATGTTCGGGTGCAGGTTGCCATCGCCCGCGTGAAAGACGTTGCACACTTTCACGCGGTGGCGCGTGCCGATCTCCGCGATCTGCGCCAACAGGGCGGGGAGCTTGGTGCGCGGCACCACCGCGTCCTGCACCACGAGGTGCGGGGCGATGCGTCCCATCGCGCCGAACGCCTTCTTGCGGCCCTGCCACAGCCGCGCGCGCGCCGCCGGATCGGTGGCGACACGAACGTCGCGCGCGCCGTGCGCGCGGCAAATGCGCTCCACCGCCGCGACGTCCTCGTCCAGCCCGGCGGCCGCGCCGTCAACCTCCACCAGCAGCACCGCCGCCGCATCGGTGGGATAGCCGGCCGCGTAGATGCTCGATTCCACCGCGCCCACCGTCGCCTGGTCCATCATCTCCAGCGCGGCCGGCACGACGCCCTCGGCGATGATGGCCGACACCGTCTCGGCCGCGGCGTTGATGCTCGCGAAGTCGGCGAGCAGCGTGACGATGCGCTCGGGGTTCGGCGTGAGCTTCACCGTGAGGTCCAGCGCGACGCCGAAGCAGCCCTCGCTGCCGACGAACGCGCCGAGCAGGTCGTAGCCGTCGTCTTCGCCGAGTACGACCACCTCGCCCGACGGGAGCGCGACCGTCGCGCCGACGACGTGGTTGAGCGTGACGCCGTACTTGAGGCAGTGCGGGCCGCCGGCGTTCTCGGCGAGGTTGCCGCCGAGGGTGCATGCCGTCTGGCTGGAGGGATCGGGGGCGTAGTGCAGACCGAAGGGCGTGGCGGCCTTGGTGAGCATCACGTTGACCACGCCCGGCTCGACGCGCGCCACGCGCCGGGCCGGATCGATGGCGATGATGCGCTTCATCCGCTGCAGGCCGAGGAGCACCACGCCGTCGGCGAGGGCGCCGCCGCTGAGTCCCGTGCCCGCGCCACGCGGCACGAACGGTGCCTCGTGGCGGGCCAGTACCCGGACGACCTGCAGCGCTTCGTCGCTGCTGGCCGGAAAGACCGCAAGCGAGGGACGTCGCCGATAGCCCGGCAGTCCGTCGGTCTCGTAGACGATGAGCTCGGCGGGCCGCTCGAGCACGTGCCCGGGGCCAACGACGGCGATCAGGTCTGAGGCGAGGGTCACGTGCTAATTGTAGCATCGCGAACGAAAGGACGCTTTGTGCTCTGCGCCGTGTGCTCTGCGCCGTGTGCTTTGCGCCGCTCGACCCGCCGTCCGCCATCCGCCATCCGCCGTCCGCCATCCGCCATCCGCCATCCGCCGTCTACCGTCTACCGTCTCAAATCTCCTCCCACACACAAAGAACCCGGACACATGACTGAGCCCGGGTTCCTCGCTGTCGCCGACCCCTACCGGGAGGTGCGGCGGCTACTCGCGCCCGCTAGCTGACGTTTGCCCAGAAGCCGGCGAGCGAGCGCCCTTCGGGCGACGCGCGGAGCTTCTCGAAGGCGCGTTCGCGAATCTGCCGGATGCGCTCACGGGTCACGCCCATCAGCGCGCCGATCTTTTCCAGCGTCATCGCCTCGGCACCCTCGTCGAGGCCGTAGTAGAGGTTGAGAATCTTCCGCTCGCGCGGCGTGAGATAGCGCGAGAAGACGCGCGTGATTGTTTCCCGCATGAGCTTGTAGTCCGTCACTTCCTCGATCTCGGCGCCGTCGGCGCCCGAGAACCGTTCGCCCAGCGTGCAGGCCTCGCGGTCACTGCGATCCACCGGTGCGTCGAGCGAGAGTTCGGTGGCCGACATCTGCTTGGCGGCGCGCACCTGCTCCGGTGTCTCGTCGAGCAGTCGCCCGATCTCGTGATCGGTCGGGTCGCGCTTGAGCACCTGCGCCAGCACGGTCTCGGCGCGCGACAGGCGGATGAGCTGTGAGTTCTGGTTGAGCGGAATGCGCACCGAGCGCGTCTGCTCGGCCAGCGCCTTCAGCACCGCCTGGCGAACCCACCACACGGCGTACGAAATGAACTTGACGCCTTGATCCGGGTCGAACTTCCGCACGGCCTTGAGCAGACCCTCATTGCCGATGGCGACGAGTTCGGAGAGATCGAGGCCGTGGCCCTGGTACTTCTTGACGTACGAGATGACGAACCGGAGGTTCGCCGTCACCAACCGCTCAGCGGCGGCTTCGTCCCCTTTCTGCGCCAGACGCGCGAGGCGCCGCTCTTCGGCGGCGTCGGTGATCAGGGGGAGCTTTTGGATGTCCTGCAGGTACTGATCAAACGCGGTGGAGGGAGACGAACGGAAAAA